>CACZSZ010000176.1 GCA_902783945.1 uncultured Lachnospiraceae bacterium | reverse complement strand
TCTATACATGCCAGACAACTCTCAGCAGAATGATCACGGCCAGATAGGCAAACATTACGATGTATGCGATGTAGTCTTTTTTCGTATAGACCAGCGGCTTCATCTGCGTGCGCCCTTCTCCCCCATGGTAGCACCGAGCCTCCATGGCCAGCGCCAGGTCGTTGGCGCGGCGGAATGCGGATATGAACAGCGGCACAAGAAGAGGCACCATGGCTTTCACCCGATGGATCAGACCGCCGCTCTCAAAGTCGGCTCCTCTGGCCATCTGCGCCTTCATGATCTTATCGGTCTCTTCCAGCAGGATGGGGATGAAACGCAGTGCAATGGACATCATCATGGCGATCTCGTGGACCGGCACACCGATTTTGCTCAGTGGACGGAAAAGGTTTTCCATAGCCCCTGTCAGCTTATTCGGCGTCGTTGTCAGCGTCATGACAGAGGCGCCGAGGATCAGCAGGATCAGACGCACCGCCATCACCAACGCCGTGTGGAGTCCTTCTTCTGTGATCTTGAAGATCTTCCACTGCCACAGGATCGTTCCCGGAGTCAGAAAAATATTCAGGATCATGGTGAACAGCAGGATGAACAAAATGGCCCGCAGACCGCGGATCATGTATTTGACGGGTACTTTCGAGAGAAGGATCATACACATCAGAAACAGGGCAGCAGCTGCGTAGCCCCAGCTTCTGCACAAGAACAGAGAGACCAGATAGACAACGGTCCCTGTGAATTTGACACGCGGATCCAGCCTGTGCAGGAGGGAATCCGCGGGATAATACTGTCCTATCGTGATGTCCCGGATCATGTCGGTTCCTTTTATCTTTCCCGGCGGCGCATTTATCAGCCGTTATCTGTTCTTCTTCCGCTTTTTTTTTTTTTTTTCAGGATACTGTCCCTGGCTTCTTCTACGGTGCCCGCACGCACATCCACATCAAGGCCTTTTTCTTTCAGAGCCTGCATGATATACGTCATCTGCGGCGCCGCCAGACCCATGTCCTCGAGTTCGCGGAAATGAGCGAAGACATCCTGCGGCGCATCGTCAAATACCTTTTCGCCCCGGTTCATCACGATCAGACGGCTGACATATTTTGCCACGTCGTCCATGCTGTGAGAGACCAGGATGACGGTGATACCGCGCTCGGCCTGCATGGCGGCGATCTGATCCAGTATGTCGTTTCTGCCCTTCGGATCCAGTCCGGCCGTGGGCTCGTCCAGGATCAGCACATCCGGTTCCATGGCCAGAACACCGGCGATCGCCACGCGGCGCTTCTGTCCGCCGGACAGTTCGAACGGCGACTTTTTAAAATATTTTTCTTTAACGCCGACCTGTGCCAGAGACCGTCTGGCGCGCTCGATCTGCTCTTCTTCTGACAGTCCCTGATTTTTCGGACCAAAACATACATCTGTCAGCACGTCGCTCTCGAACAGCTGATACTCCGGATACTGAAACACCAGTCCCACATGAAAGCGAAGCTTCCGCCGGTCATATCCGTCTGACCAGATATCCTCATCATTAAAAAAAACGTGCCCTGACGTCGGCTGCATCAAACCGTTGAAGTGCTGGATCAACGTGGATTTTCCGCTGCCGGTGTGTCCGATCACACCGAGGAATTCCCCGTGACCGATCTTCAGGGATACGTCTTTCAGGGCTGTCTGTTCATAGGCTGTGCCCGGACTGTATGTATAAGTGACATGCTCTAATCGGATCGCCATTTGTCCCGTATCTTTCTTACTCGCAAAACACCAGTAATGATCAGTCTTTCGTCAGTTCGTCCACCAGTTCATCCGGCGTCAGGATACACTCCGGCAGATCTACGCCGGCTTCTCTGAGTTCATAAGCCAGCAGTGTCACGGCCGGCACGGCAAGCCTCAGTTCCCGCAGTCTTTTTACCTGTGAAAAGACCTCCCGCGGTGTGCCCTGCATTTCAACGTGACCCTGATCCATGACTATGACCCGGTCGGCCTCGATCACTTCTTCCATGTTATGAGTGATCAGAATGACTGTCACGCCTTCCCGCCGGTTCAGATCCTGTACGGCATGGATGACTTCCTTCCGGCCGTTCGGATCCAGCATGGCTGTCGGCTCGTCCATGACAATGCATTTGGGCTTCATGGCCATCACGCCGGCGATCGCCACTCGCTGTTTCTGCCCGCCGGAAAGCTTGTTGGGCGAATGCTCACGGTACGCCGTCATGCCGGTCTTCTGCAGACTGGAGTCCACGCGCTTCCAGATCTCTTCCGTGGGAACACCGATGTTTTCCGGTCCGAAGCCGACATCTTCTTCCACGACAGATGCCACGATCTGGTTGTCGGGATTCTGGAAGACCATACCGGCCGTCTGCCGGATGTTCCAGACCTGCTCCGCGTCCTTCGTGTCTTTTCCGTCGATCCAGACGGTGCCTTCCGTCGGTGTAAGCAGTGCGTTCAGGTGCTTGGCGAGCGTGGATTTCCCGCTGCCGTTGTGCCCAAGTATGGCAATGAACTGCCCCTGTTCAACGTCGAAACTGACATCGGTCACCGCGTGCGAGATCTCAGGTTCTTTGCCCTCTTCCGTATAACGCAGATAATCGTAATGCAGTTTTTTTGCGCGGATAAATGACAATGGGTATGGCCTTTCTAATGATTACTGTAATGACATTAAATCCATCAGGACTTCCCACACCTCATCTCTGCCCTGTTTCGTCTCGGATGAGAACGGGATGATCAATGTCTTTTTATCTGCGCCGAGAGTGTCGCGCAGAAGTTTCAGCTGTTTCTGCAGCTGGCTTCGTTTGATCTTATCCAGTTTTGTGGCGATCAGGATGGGATCGTATCCCTGCGTGTGGATCCACTCATACATCTGCCGGTCGTTGGCAGTCGGTGCATGGCGGATGTCCAGCAGAAGCAGTACAGCGCGCAGCTGTTTCGATGTCTGCAGGTACCGCTCGATCATCTTTCCCCATTTTTCACGGATCTCCACCGCAGCGCGTGTATACCCGTATCCGGGAAGATCGACGAGATACAGTTCCGCCGCGGCCGCTCCAGTCGGATCTTTACCTTCCGGAGTCAGGCTGTCCGGAGTCTTTTCCTTCCCGGTATCCTCCGGGCGGCCTTCTACGTAATAGTAATTGATGGTCTGTGTCTTTCCCGGCTGTGCGCTGGTCCTGGCCAGTGCTTTCCGGTTCAGGAGCGAATTGATCAGGGAGGATTTCCCCACATTGGACCGGCCGGCAAAGGCTATTTCCGTCAGTTCTGTCTCCGGAAACCGGCTCGTAATGCCGCAGACATGCTGCAATTCCGCTTTTCGAATGATCATGACGGGTTCCTCACCAGTTTACATCTGTTCTTTGTCGTCAGTTTATGCCGGCTCGTTTTTGTTCACTGTGCGTCTGTGCGCCGTTTTGCGGGGGCGCCGCGGCGCAGGCTTGACATCCTGACGCTCGATGATCGGTTCCTCCTCGCCCAGGACCGCTTTTTCCGTGATCCTGCAGGAACAGATCGAGGGATCGGACGGTGTCTCGAACATGACATTCATCATGGTCTTTTCCATAATGGAACGAAGTCCGCGCGCGCCTGTCTTCAGGCGGAGGGCCTGCGATGCCATAGCATGCAGCGCCTCCTCGTCGAAGGTCAGCTCCACGCCGTCCAGTTCCAGCATCTTGGTGTACTGGCGGATCAGGGAATTCTTCGGCTCTTTCAGGATACGTACCAGTGCCTCTTCATCCAGTCCGTCAAGCGTGACCACGACCGGCACACGGCCGACAAATTCCGGGATCAGACCGAACTTGATCAGGTCCTCGGGCATGACCTCTTTCAGGACTTTGCCGATCTCTTCTTTGCTGCGGACACCCAGATCCGCATCGAATCCGATCGACTTCGTATCTTTCCGGCGCTCGATGATCGAGGCAAGTCCCTCAAACGCGCCGCCGCAGATGAACAGAATGTTGGTCGTGTCGATCTGGAGGAATTCCTGATGCGGATGTTTGCGCCCGCCCTGCGGCGGTACGCTGGCCACAGTTCCTTCCAGCATTTTCAGCAGAGCCTGCTGCACGCCTTCACCGGAAACATCCCGCGTGATGGACGGATTTTCGGACTTCCGCGTGATCTTATCGATCTCGTCGATGTAGATGATCCCGCGCTGTGCGCGCTCGATATCGTAGTCGGATGCCTGGATGAGCTTCAGCAGGATGTTTTCGACATCTTCGCCCACGTAGCCGGCTTCCGTCAGTGTCGTCGCGTCCGCGATCGCGAAGGGCACGTTCAGCATGCGTGCCAGAGTCTGCGCCAGCAGCGTCTTGCCGCTGCCCGTCGGCCCCAGCATCAGAATATTGCTCTTCTGCAGCTCAACATCGGAGGTCTCTGCCGCCATGATCCGCTTATAGTGGTTGTAGACAGCCACAGCGAGGACTTTCTTGGCTTCATCCTGTCCGATCACGTATTCGTGCAGGAAATCGCGGATCTCCACCGGCTTCATCAGGTTGATCTCGTCATTCAGATCCTGCTCCCTTTCGGCCAGTTCTTCGTCGATGATTTCGGCGCAGATGCCGATACATTCATCGCATATATAGGCATTGCCGGGCCCGGCCAGCAGTTTGCGCACCTGGTCTTCCGTCTTGCCGCAGAACGAGCAGCGTACTTTGGGTTCATTTGGTCTGTTGTTTGCCATAGTATTGTCCTTTAAATGTAGTATTGCGGGAGCGTTCGCCGCTCCCGCAGATCAATCAGCGATTCGTAATGACTGTGTCGATCAGGCCGTATTCGACGGCTTCCTGCGCAGTCATATAATTGTCGCGTTCTGTATCCAGCTGTACCTTTTCCAGAGGCTGTCCGGTATTGTCCGCCAGGATCCTGTTCAGACGCTCACGTGTCTTCAGGATCTGCTCAGCAGCAATCCGTATCTCTGTCTCCTGGCCGCGCGCGCCGCCGGAAGGCTGGTGGATCATGATCTCCGCGTTCGGGAGAGCCATCCGCTTGCCCTTCGTTCCGCCGGACAGCAGCAGGGCGCCCATGCTGGCAGCCATGCCGATGCAGATCGTGGACACGTCGCACTTGATGTACTGCATGGTGTCATAGATCGCCATGCCGGCCGTGACAGATCCGCCGGGGCTGTTTATATACAGATGGATGTCCTTGGACGGATCTTCGGACTCCAGGAACAGCAGCTGCGCAACGACGAGATTCGCCGTGATGTCGTCTACCTGCTCACCCAGAAAGATGATCCTGTCTTTCAGCAGGCGGGAATAGATATCGTAACTGCGCTCTCCTCTTCCTGTCTGCTCGATCACATAAGGGATCAGCGGCATGTTTTATTCCTCCACTTTATCTTCCGCTTCAGCCGGCTCATCGACTTCCACGGCGGCATCCGCGATCAGATCCATCGCCTTGCGGGCGGCCAGATCCTTGCGGAAGTTTTCTTTCTCTTCGTCTGTC
>CACZSZ010000175.1 GCA_902783945.1 uncultured Lachnospiraceae bacterium | reverse complement strand
TTCATGCTTCCCGGAATACCATTGGCACAGCCCATGCAGAACTGGAAGTGCAGCGGTCCGACAAGAACGCCTTTTTTGAGATAATAAGCAGCATTGGCGATCATGCCGGGATCGAAAGCTTCAATTTCCGGTTTGACGCCCCATTCCTGCATGTTCTTTCCCAGTTCCTCAAGGAATTTCGGAGGATTCAGGAACAGGCTGGTATTCAGCCAGTTCATGCTGCCGCAGTCATAGGAACCCATCTCCGGACGAAGTTCCTTCAGATGGATCTGACGTGTCTCATCTGTGGCATTCAGATCACCGGATGTTGTCATATTCAGAACAATGTCGCAGTCCGGATGATTTTCACGCAGAAGTTTTACCGTCTCAGCAAAGCGGTTTTTGTCCATTGTTCCGTTACCGTTTTCATCGCGCATGTGCAGATGAGCAACCGCAGCACCCGCCTGCCAGCAGTCATAAACATCTTCTGCAATCTCTGCCGGAGTCATCGGCACATTCGGATTGTTTTCTTTCTTGGGCCAGGCACCAGTTGTTGCAACAGTAATAATTGTTTTCTTTGCCATTTTTTCACCTCGTCTCTACGTATTTGTTTTTTGCATCTGTACATTAATCAGCAAGTATTATGCCAATTTATGCTCTTTAAAATAAAAAACGGCGATAAACCTCAGTATTCCCGCAAAAAATATTTTTATGCAAAACCTTTCTGATGTTCTCGCCGTCACGCTTGGTGATTATTTTCACCGTATCAAATTATGATTTCCGACTTCAATTCAGTCCTTTGACACGTTTTTTGTACACTTAATCTAATTTTACACCGCTTTTTTGTTCACATTCTACAGATATGGATATTCCTATGCATTGGTGAACAATTTCACCGCTTTGGTGAAATAATTCACCGCATTTCCTGATCATATAACCTGCACTTTTTTACGAGTGTTGAATGATCTACTCCCAGATATTTTGCCGCTTTCCGGATCGATCCTTCCTGTTCAATGGCATGCAGTATGATTGCTTTTTCGTATTTTGTCATCTGCTCTTTCAGCGAGCCGGTATCCGGAGACTTTCTTTTCGACGGGATACTGCCCGTATTAAGCGCCGTAAATACATGACTTCTGCTGATCACGGATTTCGGAGGATTTGTCACAACGATCCTTTCGACCAGATTTTCAAGCTCACGTGTATTTCCCGGCCACGCATATTCCATGAGCTGGTTAATGCCTCCGGAACTTATGCGCATTTCTTTATTATATTTTTTATTATATACCGCAAGAAATGCCTCCGCAAGAACCGGAATATCTTCTTTTCGCTCCCTAAGAGGTTTTATCCCGATCGGCACAACATTCAGACGATAAAACAAATCTTCTCTGAAATTTCCTTTTTTCACTTCTTCCTGCAGATTCTTATTAGTGGAAGCTATGACACGGATATCCAGTTTCACTGTATGATTTCCGCCGACTCGGATCAATTCCTTCTGCTGCAGGACCCGCAGAAGTTTTGCCTGAAGTGCCATCGGCATATCTCCGATCTCATCCAGCAGAATGATCCCTGTGTCAGCCAGTTCAAACATACCGGCTTTCCCGGATTTACGGGCTCCGGTAAAAGCACCCGCTTCATATCCAAACAATTCAGATTCCAGCAGGTCGGGAGGAATAGCCGCACAGTTTACTTTTATGAACGGTTTATCTTTCCGGGCACTCTGCCTGTATAACTCATTGGCGATCAGCTCTTTTCCGGTTCCCGATTCTCCCGTGATCAGTACTGTCACATCCGTCTTCGCAACCTGCCGGATCAGATCGATCACGGAAGCCATAGCTTCCGAGCGGTAAATAATCTGCCTGTCTCCATGTTGAAGATGCCGCAGGTATTCCAGTTCTTCACTTGTTTTCTGGTGTTCTTCTTCAAGGGCAAGCAGCTGTTGTTCCAGATTTTTAAGTGCCGGAAAATCGCGTGTATTAGTCACGACAAGCCGTATTTCACCCTTTTTGTCAAATATCGGCGTCCCAGTGACAAGCACTTCCTTGTTCAGGCCAAGGACCGTAGCAACAGAATTGACACGCTGCTTAGTCTGCAGCACTCTCTCTGTAACAGAACCCGTATAAAAAACGCCTTCCGCCTCTATTTCAGCGACTTTTCTTCCCAGAATATCTTCACTTCGTATTCCTGTGGTTCGCGTATAAGCTTCATTTACGAACAATACGCGTCCCTCTCCGTCAGTGATATGTATCCCGTCGTATAAATTCTGGCAGACTTCCCTAAAATCGATATCCATATTTTTCAATCCTGTGAAATGATCACCCGATAACCGTCAGATAGGATGTTCCGGAAAACAAACGCCTGATCAGAGGATAAGCATTGCATCCCCGAATGAAAAAAACCGATACTTTTTCCGTATAGCCTCTTCGTAAGCAGCCAATATATGATCCTTTCCGGCAAACGCAGATACAAGCATCAGCAGTGTAGATTCCGGAAGATGGAAATTTGTGATGAGGCCGTCCATAATTTTGAAACGATATCCAGGATAGATAAAAATATCTGTCCATCCTCTTCCGGCATGGAGAGCACCGTGTTCATCTGCCGCTGTCTCAAGTGTCCTGCAGGAAGTCGTTCCGACACAGATCACTCTGCCTCCGTTTTTCTTTGTTTCATTGACAGTGTTTGCCGTGTTTTCCGTGATCTCATAGTACTCGCTGTGCATATGATGTGTCTCTACATCATCCACTTTCACAGGACGAAACGTTCCCAGCCCCACATGCAGAGTGACCGGAGCGATCTGTACGCCTTTATCCCGTATTTCCTGCAGCAGTTCTTCTGTGAAATGCAGTCCTGCAGTAGGTGCTGCGGCAGACCCTTCATATTTTGCGTATACAGTCTGATACCGATTCCTGTCTTTCAGTTTATGCGTAATATAAGGCGGAAGGGGCATCTCACCCAGACGGTCCAGTACCTCTTCAAAAATTCCGTCGTAGTCAAAGTGTATCAGCCGGTTTCCGTCATCCAGGACATCCAGCACCTCTCCCTGCAGCAGTCCGTCCATGCCGAAGACCAGCTTTGTCCCCGGACGGCATTTTCTGCCGGGACGCACCAGTGTCTCCCATATATCTGCTTCTTTTCTCTTCAGCAGAAGCACTTCGATCGAAGCGCCTGTGTCCTTCTTAGTCCCGTACAGCCTTGCCGGTATAACTTTTGTATTATTCAGCACGAGACAATCGCCCGCGCACAAATGCCCGGGCAGATCACGAAAGTATTCATGTTGAAAAAAACCGGAAACCCTGTCCAGGCTGAGAAGCCTGGAAGAGCTTCTTTCCTCCAGCGGATCCTGTGCGATCAGCTCCGGAGGCAGTTCATAAAAGAAATCACTGGTCTTCATGCTTTCTGTTCTCCGGATGACCGCTTCACACTGTAATAGTCCCTCACAAATGATTGTGGATAATAGATTTTATCCATTGCTTCCACTTCAGCCTGTCCTTCCTGGATATTCAGAATGGTCACTGCACAATTGGGCGGAACATGTCCCCGCCAGAAATCATTTTTATCTTCACAGACCTGATACAGCAGGGCGCGGCACGGACAGCCGTGTGCCGATATCAGGATAGTTTTATCTTTCAGAAACGGATCGTTGATCATTTCCTGATAAAAATCACCGACACGAGCTATCACATCCTGCAGAGATTCTCCTCCTTCCGGCGGGATATAGGACAAAGCCTCAGCACCCAGGCTCAGGAATTTCGGTTTCTCAATATCCGGATGCTCCGGATTCAGAGACAATCCTTCTAAAACGCCGAATTCGATCTCATACAGGCGAGGATCCGTCTTTACTGTCACATTGCGGCCTTTCAGAATGATTTCCGCCGTGCGTACGGCGCGGACAGACGGACTGGAGAAGCATACATCAAACGGAATATCCTTCATTTTTTCCGCTGTGATCTCAGCCAGTTTTATGCCGTTTTCATTCAGTTCCACATCTGAGCGCCCCTGCAGGCGGTATTCCACATTCCAGGAAGTTTCTCCATGCCGTATTATATAAACTTTCATGTCCGCAATTAATCTCTCGCAATCTATAACTGTCGTTCTGGTTGTACAAATATCCGGAAGACTTTGCTCGTTTACTGTCTCAGCACAATCTTCAAAGACGACAGGCCGTTCAGGATCTTCTTCATCGCTGCCGACACATCTGCTTCTTCAAGCGTCTTCTCGGATGAGCGGAACACCAGCGAATACGCCATGGATTTGTAGCCCGGCATCACCTGTGCTCCTTCATAAATATCAAAAAGTTCTACACTTTCCAGAATCTTTCCTCCCCGCTGACGGATCATCTTCTCAATCACCGCAGCCTCGATCATTTTCGGCACGACCATGGAAAGATCTCTTGTCACGGAAGGAAATTTCGCAATACCCTTGTATTTTCTGTCGAAAGTGGCTGCCTGCAGAAGCGACGGAATATCCAGAACTGCCACATACGCTCTGTCACCGATCCCATAAGAAGCTCTTACCAGAGGATGCACTTCTCCCAGTTCTCCCATATGGGTTCCGCGGTAGATGATCTTCGCCTGCCTTCCCGGATGCAGATACGGCTGAACCGGAGCTCCGTCGTAATCCACAATACCCTGAAGACCGATCTTCCCAAAAAACTCTTCTATTACACCTTTCATGTCATAGAAATCACCTTTGCCGTAAAAACCGAGAGTAAACTGCATCCTCTCCTCCGGCAATTCCTGCAGCGGAAGTGTTTTCGGCAGATAGATGTTACCAAGTTCATACAGCCGCACATCTTTGTTCCGACGATTATAGTTTGTTGCAAGGGATGTCAGGATCCCGTTCAGAGACATCGTCCGCATGATGGAATAATCTTCGCCCAAAGGATTGGAGATCTTTACGGCCTGCCGGCGCACATCATCCCGGTCCAGAAGAAGCCTGTCAAAAACTTTCGGACTCTCAAACGAATAACACATACCCTGCGAAAAACCACAGTACTCCGCGACATCTCTGGCCTTCTCCTCGATCAGCATTTTAAAGGAAAGCTTTCCTGTCGTGGCTTCGCCGCTCGGCAGTGTTACGGGAATGTTATTGTAGCCATAAAAACGGGCCACTTCTTCCGCAACATCGCAGGTTCTGTGAATATCCTGACGGAATGTCGGCGCCACGATCTCATCCGTATCCGGATCATAGGCAAGCTCGACTTTTTCCAGATAGGCAAGCTGTTCTTCTCTTCCGATGTCTGTTCCCAACAGTGCATTGATCTTATCCGGTTCAAACGGGACCCGCACGGGTTCTCTCTTTTCCGGATAAATATCGATCATGCCGCCGACAACTTCGCCTGCTCCGAATTCTTCGATCAGCTGGCAGGCGCGCGCCATGGCAGCCGAGGCATTATTGGGATCCAGTCCCTTGTCGAATTTCCGTGAAGCATCCGTCTGATGACCGATCTTCTTGGACGACAGACGGATATTGGTGCCGTCAAAATTGGCCGACTCAAAGACCATGGTCTGTACCTGATCCGTGATCATGGTGTTCTCTCCGCCCATGATCCCGGCCAGACCGATACCTTTCTCGGCATCCCGAATTGTCAGGATCGTATTGTCGAGGGTATATTCCTTCCCGTCCAGTGTCGTAAACTTTTCGCCGTTTTCAGCGCGCTTCACGATTATTTTATGTCCGGCGATCGTATCCAGATCATAAGCATGCATCGGCTGACCGTATTCTTCCATGACATAATTTGTAATGTCTACGACGTTGTTGATGGGACGGATCCCGCTTGAAGCTAGACAGCGCTGCATCCATTTCGGAGAAGGACCGATCTTGATATTTTTGATGACCCTTGCCGTAAAACGCGGACACAGATCCGTATCGATCACTTCCGCAGACAGATAGCTGCTGATATCTTCCTTATTTCCCGTCTCTGTGACTTCGGGCGCCTGGAAGCTTTTTCCGAATGTAGCGGCCGCCTCGCGGGCGATACCGATGACACTGTAGCAGTCCACACGGTTCGATGTGATCTCATATTCTACATCCACATCATCCAGACCCAGCGCATGAATGGCATCATCACCGGGTTTTACACCATCCTCATCCGAAAAAATGTATATTCCGTTTTCCGGGGCTTCCGGGTAAAACTCACGGGAACTGCCGAGTTCCTCAATGGAACACATCATCCCATAGGAATCGACCCCGCGCAGTTTTCCTGCTTTGATCTCTATGCCGCCGGCAGTCATTTTTCCGTCATGCCCTCCGGCCACTCTTCCGCCGGGAAGTACGACAGGAGTCAGAATACCGACCGCGGAATTCGGAGCACCAGTTACGATCTGGACCGTATCGTTCCCGATATCCACCTGGCAGATCACCAGGTGATCGGAATCCGGGTGAGGAACCTGCTCCAGAACACGCCCGACAACGATCTTTTCAAGATCCGCGTCCAGTTTCCGGAAATTTTCCACTTTTGTTCCGGAAAGTGTCATTCCATCGCAGTATGCCTGCGGGGTAACATCCAGATCAGGAACATATCTTTTTATCCATGAAAGAGAAGTATTCATCTGTTGTCCTCCAAACTCAGAACTGTTTCAAGAAGCGGATATCGTTCTCATACAGCAGCCGCATGTCATCAATCTCATATTTCAAAAGTGCGATCCGTTCCAGTCCCACACCGAACGCAAAGCCCGTGTATTCTTCCGGATCAATACCGCACATCTCAAACACGTGCGGATGCACCATACCGCAGCCCAGGATTTCTATCCATCCTTCTCCCTTGCAGAAACGGCATCCTTCACCGCCGCATTTGAAGCAGCTGACATCCATCTCTGCACTCGGTTCTGTGAAAGGAAAATGATGCGGACGGAATTTTGTTTTTGTCTCCGGCCCGAAGATTTCTTTTGCAAACTCTTCGAGTGTCCCTTTCAGATCTGCCAGTGTGATATTTTTGTCTACTACCAGGCCCTCGATCTGGTGGAAAGAAGGCGAATGCGTGGCATCCACCTCGTCGGCTCGAAATACACGTCCCGGAGCGATCATGCGGATAGGGAGTTTCCCCGTTTCCATTACCCGAGCCTGTACCGGCGATGTCTGAGTGCGCAGAACGATGTCTTTATTTATATAGAAAGTATCCTGTTCATCTTTGGCCGGATGATCAGGCGGGATATTCAGCTTGGTAAAATTGTACTCGTCATACTCTACCTCGGGGCCTTCCACGACCTCATATCCCATACCGACAAAGATCCGCTCTACCTCTTCCAGCGCGATCTGATTGGGATGCCGGTGTCCCAGATCTGCCTTTCTTGCAGGCAGGGTGACATCGATTTTTTCATTTTCCAGATCACGGGCCATTTTTTCCTGCTCCAGACGGGCCCGAACCTCTTCCAGCTTCGCTTCGATCACATCTCTCGCTTCATTGACCATCTGTCCGACTCGCGGACGGTCTTCCGGGGTTACATCCTTCAGACCCTTCATCAGGTCTTTCAGTTCCCCTTTCTTTCCAAGGACAGCTACACGGATCTCATTCAGGGACTCCGCGGTTCTCGCTTCATCCATATGCTGAACCGCCTGCTGACGGATTCTTTCCAGTCTTTCTCTTATATCACTCATCGTTTTCCCCTTCCTCTCTATTTCCATTGATGGGATTCCATATACCGGAACTCATCAGAAAAATCCAGTGTTGCAAAATAATCTTTTGCTGTTTCCGGCCGCCTGATCTGTGTAAAACTTCCGTCTTCATGCAGCAGCACTTCTGCCGACCAGAGCTTACCGTTATAATTGTATCCCATGGAGAAGCCATGTGCTCCCGCATCATGGATAAACAGCAGATCGCCCCTTTCGATCTCAGGAAGTGCACGGTCTACAGCAAACTTATCGTTGTTTTCACAGAGTGAACCAACAATGTCATAAACATGATCACACGGAGCATCTTCTTTGCCCATTACAGTAACATGATGGTAAGACCCGTACATGGCAGGGCGCATCAAATTTACCGCACAGGCATCACACCCGATGTATTCTTTATATATATGCTTCTCATGCGTTGCCCTTGTAACGAGAGCTCCGTAAGGCCCTGTCATAAAGCGTCCCATTTCCGTATAGATGGAAATATCATCCATTCCGGCCGGCGCAAGTATGTTTTCATACGCCCTGCGTACTCCTTCCCCGATCACCCGGATGTCGTTCTGTTCTTCATCGGGAGTATAAGGAATGCCGACACCTCCGGACAGATTAATAAATGAAATATGTGCTCCGGTCTCATCCCGAAGATGAACAGCAAGTTTAAACAAAACCTCCGCCAGCTGCGGATAGTAGTCATTCGTCACGGTATTGCTGGCAAGAAACGCGTGTATTCCGAATTCTTCCGCTCCCTTATCCTTCAGGATCCGAAAAGCCTCAAACAGCTGTCTGGTCGTCATGCCATATTTGGAGTCGCCGGGATTATCCATAATGCCG
>CACZSZ010000174.1 GCA_902783945.1 uncultured Lachnospiraceae bacterium | reverse complement strand
TCTGCCTCTCGAGATATTCCCTATGAAAAACGGTGCAGCAATACACCATACCATCCAGTAGGCCCAATAGTAGATCGTCCAGTCCTGCGGGAAATGGTTCTCCCGGACGGGATCCGTATAGGTACTTAGCTCAACAAAATGCTGCACCATCTTACCAAGGCTCTGTACACCGTTTTCTATAATGAACCGCCCCTGTCCGCCGATAACAAGCACAAGGATCAGCAATCCGAAGAACAGATAGATACACAGTTTTGCCAGAAACGAAATCCCTTTGAATCCATGCAAAACGGCATACGTATACACAGCGCAGGTAATGATCAGAATGATAATTGTTACCACTGTTCTGCTTAAGGCGATGCCCGTGATTTTTACAATTATAGCTGCCATTAACGGTGTCGCAACCGAAAAGGTGGTCGCGGTCCCTGCCAGCAGTGCAAATAACGCAAACAGGTCTATCACGCGGCCGAGAAGTCCGTCTGCATGTTTATCTCCGATCATCGGTCTGCACGCCTCCGAATACCGCTGTCTGGTCCGCTTCCTTACATGCAGCATAAAGCCAAAAGCAACTGCCAGCACCAGATAAAACGCCCAGGGAATAAAACTCCAGTGGAAAAGAGGAAAAACACCGGCCCATTCGGTGACGGATCCCATTTCCGCAACATGCGGATTTGTCGCATACATGACCCACTCGGCAAAGGAATAAAACAAAATATCCGCCGCCAGTCCGCAGGTAAACATCATACTGCCCCAGGTAAAAAAGGAATATTTCGGCTTTTCACCGGGATCTCCGAGAACAATAGCACCATATTTGGAAAATGAAAGATAAACTGATATCAGTAAAACGGCCAGCCCGATAAGAAGATAATAGATCCCCAGTGTATCGCCGAAAAAGAACCGCACCTGAGAGATCACGGTATTTGATTTTTCCGGAAAGGCAAACAACAATACTGCCAGTCCCATAATAAGAAAAAATGGCACAAGTGTTATCAGCCAGTCTATCCTTTTTTTATTCATATATCCAAATCCTTTCCTCAAACAGCTTCTCTATTTCCGTTCCAACTGTTCTTCGGCATACTTGTAAAAATCCTTAGCATAACGATACTGCCGAAGGCTGTACTCGCCGAATTCAATTCCCAGCTGGCTCTTATACTCGCACCAGTTTGACCAGAGCAGACCGCATGCCGCAATATAACAGTAAATTTTGATCCGTGTCTCTTTATCACACTTTCCTTCGAAATAGAGATCGATCAGATCATCACACTGCTCCTTGCTGAACAGACTGTATATACAGAACATGGCAATATCAACATGGGGATCCTGCATTCCCGCATACTCCCAGTCTGTCAGCTGCAGCTGCTCTTCCTTTTTCCCTTCTGGTATATAGAATAAAAAGTTATCACATACCGCGTCGATATGTGTAAGACAGCATTCTTTTTTTATGGATTCTATGTATTTTTGCAGAGCAAAGACATGTTCTTTTGTCAGCCGGTAATCCTGATAAACCGATTCCTTTCCGTTCCACAGGCTTTCGTAAAACTCAATCTGGCCGAAAACATCAAATGTATGATCTACCCGGATCTTCATGGCATGGAAGGATCTGAGTTTATCCATGCACTTTTTCATATCCTCCCGGCTCCCGGGATCGCAGACCCGGACATTTTCCAGATAACGTGTTATTTTATATCCGTTAGCCGGATCGATATATACCGGATCATCGCACAATCCCTTCCGGCTGATTGCCCGGAACACCTCAGCTTCGTGTTCTCTGTTGATCAGCTGATCGGTACCCTCTCCCGGGATACGCATGATATATTTACAGCCAGATACCGTGAACATAAAGGATCTGTTCGTCATACCTTTTTTCAGCACCGTGATGTTTTTTATATCGTTTTCCCTGCAATTCAGCGCCTTTGTTATGGTGATGATGGCATCGTTTTTCAACTGACCCGACTCAGAATCCAGCTCCCTCAACTGTTCATACGTATTGATCTCTATATACTTTTCACCGGTAACCATCCTGCCTGGTACGATCATCCGGTTTTTCTCATACAAAGCAGCTTCCCAGAATACCTGATCCCCCTTATCTTCCGCCAGGATCTCAGCTATTCTTTTTTTAACATACTCTGCTTCCTTCGTGAGAAGATAGGATATGCCGATCATCCGATTGCCGGTTTCCGAACTCTGCACAGATACAAGTTCCCCTTTGCGGTTCATCCGGATCTCACTCTCTTCATCTTTCTGATCCGCAACCATATACCAGCTGTACAGTTCATATTTGTGAAACGGATTGTCCTCACACCAGATGTCAGAAGGGATAATATACGTATTGTGAATGCTATCCAGAACCTTTTCCAATGAGCTGATATTGTTCTTTCTGGCATAATCCGCATTTACCGCAAGATCCACGCCATACTGATCAATGAGATATTCAAAAGACTCTTTCATAAACCCTGCAACGACTGTGATTTTATGTATGCCCGCCTCGTGCAGCTGCCGGATCATTCTTTCTATCAGACGCTCACCTCTGACTTCCAGAAAAGCTTTGGGAGATGTATAGTTAATGGGGATCATACGCATGCCAAAACCGGCCGCCAGAATGATCGCATTCCGCGGACTGGCATTGCCAAGCAGCGTTTCCGCCTTCCGGGTCAGCTGTATATCGTCATTCAAGTATCCCAGATCATGCAGTTTTCTTATACTCCGATTCACGACTCCCAGCGAATGGCCTGTCGTTTCCGCAAGCAGTCTCTGATTTATAAATGCCTCTTCTTTCAGAGAAATAAGGATATCCGACTCCTGTACCCCAATATGGTCTGTGCCCATTTTCACGAACTCCCGCATTTTCATTCTCATGAACATATTTCCATACAACTGATGTTCATTTTATTTTCTCTATCATAGCCTCTTTGCGGCAGATATTCCAGCACATTGCCTGCAATTATCATCGAAACTGCCGCTCAGCTTCTGTGTGTTCCCCTTCATGGTGTGCATTGGTATGCACGTCGATATACCGTGCTTTCAGTTTGTCATACAGGATCCTCTGGCTGGAGTATATTCCGCCGTACCCTGACAGCACAAAACTGAGTCCGCAGGCCAGCGCAAAAAACAGCATTCCCTCCGCGCCAAACAGCTCCACGGCAAGGAAAACGGACGCGATCGGACAGTTCACTACAGCACAGAACACCGCCACCAGGCCGACAGCCGCGGCAAAACCGGCCGGCAGACCAAGCAGCGGTCCCACGACACAGCCGAACGTTGCTCCGACATAGAATGAAGGGACCACTTCTCCCCCTTTAAAACCTGCGCCCAGCGTAATACCCGTAAACAGCATCTTCAGCAGAAAATCCCAGGGCAGCGCCGTACCGTTTTCCACTGCTTCCGTAATAACAGTCATCCCGGCCCCGTTATATCTTCCCGAAGCAAATACAAGACTGAGTCCCAGCAGGATCATTCCTCCGACGAATACACGCAGCCAGGGATTCTTCAATTTTTCCCGCAGGATTTTTTCCGAATAATGCAGCACCGAACAGAACAGAATGGACACAAATGCGCAGAGTGCGGCCAGGACAGCGACACGCAGCATCATCAGGACGCCTGTCTCCGGCACAGCGACCGTAAAACGTGTCGGTTCCACACCCAGCAGAAGAGATATCCCGTACGCCGTCATGGATGAAAGCAGACATGGGATCAGAGCCGCGTGATACAGCAGTCCTACACTGATGACAGCCATGGCAAAAACTGTCGCTGCAAGAGGCGTTCCGAACAATGCGGCAAAAAAGGCTGCCATCCCGGCCATCGTCGCCGTACGCATATCGCGGTCATCCAGATGCATGAGCCGGCCGGCACTGAAGCCGAGTGAACCGCCCATCTGCAGCGCGGCGCCTTCCCGGCCTGCAGATCCTCCGGCCAGATGTGTCAGGATCGTTGCCAGAAAAATAGAGGGGAGCAGTCTGAGCCGGATTCCTTTTCCGGACTGCACTTCGCTGATGATATCATTTGTATTCAGTCCTTCCGTGTGCAGCAGTTTATACAGTGCCACGATCAGCAGCCCGATGCCCGGCAGTGTGTACAGGATCCAGGGATGTTCCAGCCGGAACTGTGTAGCGTACTCTACACCGATATGAAAGGCCGACCCCAGGAGGCCTGACAATATGCCCACCACGGCAGACACGATCACCCATTTGCCGATTGCTCTTCCGTACAGACTGTAATGAGTAATATAGTAACGAAGTCTGTTTCGAAAATACTCCATTTGATCCCTTTCCGCAGTGTGCGCCGGTCCCTGTCTCTAATCCGCATATTTCACCGCATGTTCTGTTTCGTCAGTCTCCTCACAAAGAATCACTTTACCACACTCCGGATAAAAGTACCATCCGGATACACCGCAATGTGCAGGAATTCCGCTTCCCGCTCCCTCTTCCTTCCTTGACAACCTTTCCCTATATGTTATAATTGCCGTATCACTGGATAGAGGTTGCGAGTTTCATCAGTATTCTGCGGGATGTACCGGTTTACAGACGAACGCAGAAAAAAGGGAAACCCGCCGAAAGGGTGCGCCGGCCGGCTGCGTATCCTTGGGCATGGGGCTAACAGGTCCATGACTGTCATCGAAAGATGGAGCGCTGCCAGGATCAAGTCCGTATTATAATACGGATCTGCGGAGCGCCCGTTACGGAGCGCTTTTCTTATATCACGGAAAGGCTCTGATCGCAGAGTATACGATACACTGTACAAAGCAAGGAGGTTTTTGTATGTCAATTTTCAGAGGTTCCGGTGTGGCGATCATCACCCCGATGCATGAAGACGGTTCCTTTTTCCCGGAAAAGCTTGATGAGATCCTGGAATGGCAGATCGCCGAAGGCACAGATGCCGTCATTATCTGCGGCACGACCGGCGAGTCGCCCACACTGGATGTACCGGAACACATGGAAGTGATCCGCCGCTGTGTAGAGACCGTGGCAGGACGGATTCCCGTCATTGCCGGTACCGGTTCGAACAGTACGCAGAGTGCCATCGAGATGAGCCGGGAAGCAGCAGATATCGGCGTTGACGCCCTGCTTCTTGTCACACCCTATTACAATAAAGCCACGCAGAGCGGTCTGATCCGCCATTACACACAGATTGCGGAGTCTGTACCGGAAACCCCGATCATCATGTACAATGTTCCCTCACGGACAGGTACGAACATTGCTCCGGAAACCGCAGCAGCACTCGTAAAAAATGTAGAGAATATCGTCGGCATCAAAGAAGCCAGCGGAAATATCTCCCAGGTCGCCAAAGTGAAACAGCTTGGCGGCGACGATCTCGAGCTGTATTCCGGGAACGACGACCAGATCATTCCGCTGGAATCTCTGGGCGGCATCGGTGTGATCTCCGTTCTGGCCAATGTCGCTCCGAAATTCACACACGAAATGGCCACGGCCTACCTGAAGGGCGACACACAGAAAGCCATGCAGATGCAGCTTGACTGCCTGCCGCTGTGTGATGCACTTTTCTGCGAAGTCAACCCGATCCCGGTCAAGACAGCGATGAATCTGCTGGGGTGGAATGTCGGTCCGCTGCGCGGTCCGCTGTTCGATATGGATCCGGCTCATGTGGAACTGCTCCGACAGGAACTGAAAAACTTCGGACTCACCGTACAGAACTGAGACTCTTAAAGGAGAAATTGATATGATTCGTATTATCTTAAGCGGCTGCTGCGGCCACATGGGCCGTGTGGTTACTGATCTGATCAAGACTGAAACAGATATGGATATCGTTGCCGGTGTCGATATTGCGGATGATGCTTCCCTCACCTATCCCGTCTATACGGATCTGGCCGAATGTTCAGAGGAAGCGGATGTAGTGATCGATTTTTCGACAGCGGCTGCCATGGACAGCCTGCTGGCCGCCTGCGAAGCCAAAAAGCTTCCTCTCGTGCTCTGCACGACTGGACTTTCCGAGACACAGCTTGAAAAACTGCAGCAGATCACATCTGTGATCCCGGTTCTGCGTTCCGCCAATATGTCGCTCGGCATCAATCTCCTGATGAAACTTGTGCAGGATGCGGCCCGTGCACTTTACGGCGCAGACTTCGATATTGAAATTGTGGAACAGCATCACCGCCGCAAACTAGATGCACCGAGCGGGACAGCACTTGCTCTGGCAGACAGCATCAACGATTCACTGGGCAGTGCCTGCCACTATACCTTTGACCGCAGCCAGAGGCACGAAAAAAGAGATCCGTATGAGATCGGGATCTCTGCCGTACGCGGCGGTTCCATCGTGGGCGAACATGAAGTGATCTTTGCGGGTGAAGACGAGGTCGTGCGGATCAGCCACAGCGCCTACTCCCGTTCCATCTTTGCCAAAGGAGCTATTTCCGCCGCCCGCTTCCTGGCCGGGCAGCCGGCAGGGATGTATACGATGAGCGATGTGATCGGATAACCGGAAGACATACATTTTCCCCGGCCGTGTGCAGAGCCTCTCCCGGAGTATATATACTTGAGTTTTAGAAAAACTTGGCACAGAGACTTCTTTGAAAAGGGACATGCGGATGTTTCTCAACATCCGCATGAACGAGGACTGTCTGAGAGCATCTTCATCAGGAAGATGCTCGAGTTCCGCAGTGAGCCCTTGTAAAAGAAGGATCTGTGCTTAGTTTTTCTTAACGAAAGTGTCCTATACTCCGGGAGAGGCTCTGCACACGGCCGGGGGATTCCGTATTTCTATCCGAGCACTCCGAGATGCTCCAGCAAAATCTTCACCCCTATCGCGATCAGCACAACCCCGCCGGCAATCGAAGCACCCTTCTGCGCCTTTTCCCCGAGAAATCGTCCGGCATACACGCCGCCAAAGGAAATACCAAAGGTCACACAGCCGATACATACGGCGGCCGGTACGATTTTTACCTGCAGCAGACTGAATGTGATCCCGACCGCCAGCGCGTCCATGCTGGTCGCGATGGCAAGCAGCAGCATCGTTGAAAACCTCAGATCTGCACCGGGCTGATCATTTTCCGGCACCATTTTATGCTCCTGTGCCTTTTTTTCTTTCTCCTTCTCCTGACGTTCCTTTTCTTCCCGGAACGCTTCCCGGATCATGTTTCCTCCCACGGCAGCCAGGATTCCAAAAGCAACCCAGTGGTCAACTATTTTTATCTTGTCCAGAAACCGCGTGCCGAGAAAAGCACCGATCAGCGGCATAAGTCCCTGAAACAAACCGAACCATGCACCGACAAGAGCCGCATCGCGAATATTTACTTTCTTCATGGAGAGGCCTTTGGCTATGGCTACCGCAAACGCATCCATGGAGAGACCAACTGCGATCAGAAACAGTTCTGCCATACTTACTTTCCTTTATTCGTTTAAAAAGCAGGCCGTCTGTCTTCCTGCAGGGATACAAACGGCCTGTGTTAATTCAGTATAGGATTGTTCGTACTTTACACTTCTACCGGGTCTTCCGGTGTCTCTTCAAACTCATCCGTTACGACATCATCCGCTTCAGCATCTCCGGAAAACAGCTCTTCTTCCGGGGTATCCTCTTCGATCAGCTCTTCGGCCGGCTCGGAAACAGCCGGTTCATCCTCTTCTCTCCGTGCGTTTTTGCGGACTTCCTGACCATCGGTATCCAGCTCCAGATTACTGTAATACTTCATGCCTGTACCTGCAGGTATCAGTTTACCGATGATGACGTTTTCTTTCAGACCGATCAGATGATCGACTTTGCCCTTGATCGCGGCATCTGTCAGGACACGTGTCGTCTCCTGGAAGGATGCGGCAGACAGGAAGGAGTCTGTTGCCAGAGAAGCCTTTGTGATACCCAGCAGGATCCGTTTGCCTTCTGCCGGCTGACGGCCTTCCGCAACAGCCTGCTCGTTCACATCCTCAAATTCAAGGAAGTCGACCATGCGGCCGGGCAGCAGTTCTGTCTCCCCGCCTTCCTCGATCCGGATCTTTTTAAGCATCTGACGCACGATGACTTCGATATGCTTGTCGCAGATCTCAACACCCTGCAGACGATACACACGCTGTACCTCGCGGAGCAGGTAATCCTGTACGGCACTGGTGCCCTTGATCCGCAGAATATCATGCGGATTCATGGAACCTTCTGTCAGCGGGTCGCCGGCTTCTACCATCTGTCCGTCTTCGATCTTCAGAACAGAACCGTACGGGATCAGATAGGTCTTGCTGTTTCCGTCTTCCGGATTGGTGACCACGATCTCGCGTTTTTTCTTGGTGTCCTTGAGTACGGCGACACCCGGTATTTCCGTAATGATGGCCAGACCTTTCGGTTTTCTTGCCTCGAACAGCTCCTCAACACGGGGAAGACCCTGTGTGATGTCACCGCCTGCAACACCGCCGGTATGGAATGTACGCATGGTCAGCTGTGTACCGGGTTCACCGATAGACTGTGCCGCAATGATACCGACAGACTCACCGACCTGTACGACTTCTCCGGAAGCCATGTTGGCACCGTAGCACTTGGAGCAGATGCCCAGATGTGAACGGCATGTCAGGATCGTACGGATCTTGACTTTCTGCAGCGGCTCACCGTTTTCATCGACGCCCTCGGCAACAACGCGTGCCGCCCGGCGCGGTGTGATCATCTGGTTGGCCTTGACAATGACATTTCCGTCTCTGTCAACAATATTTTCACAGGAAACACGGCCTGTGATCCTCTCCTGCAGGCTCTCGATCTGTTCTTTGCCCTCATAGAAGGCATAGACTTCCATGCCCGGGATCTCACTTCTTCCGACACTGCAGTCTGTCTCATGGATGATCAGCTCCTGTGAGACGTCGACCATACGGCGTGTCAGGTAACCGGAGTCGGCAGTACGGAGAGCCGTATCCGACAGACCTTTTCTGGCACCGTGCGCAGACATGAAGTATTCCAGAACGTCCAGACCTTCACGGAAATTGGACTTGATCGGC
>CACZSZ010000173.1 GCA_902783945.1 uncultured Lachnospiraceae bacterium | reverse complement strand
TCTTCATAGCTGGTAGAAAAAGTGGACTGTTCCGGAGATTTTGTTTTTCCCTGCTTCTCCAGAATGACCAGTGCGTCAAGAAGGTCGCCGCCGGCTTCGTCAAGCGCTTTGCTGGCTTCCTCATAAGATACATTTGCACGTTCGCGTAATCTCTCGACTTTTTCCAATTTATCCATGATCTTCCTCCTGAATTTTCTGCGCGGGCGGATCAGATCCGGCAGCTCCCGCTTTCCGTCCGGCCTGTCGTTTTTATTTGCCGGCCGCTCTGTTGTTCTTACAGGAGATACAATAACAGTGTAAACTTAAAAGCGCTTTGAGGGAAGATTAGAATCACATTAAAATATAAAAAAATGGCACAGGTACAGGTGTTGCCCGGAGAAATGTGCAATGATATGATGGTTAGAGAAACAGGATACCGGACGATCAAATGAGTTTTTATCCGCGGCTGTTCTGACGGAAGTGCTGAATTATACGGGGATATAGCGGTCATGCGTAATTCGGAAAACCATTCTGCAAAGAAAAAACAAAGTGAGAGAGAAGCGTGGCATATGCCGCCGTTCGGACAGAGGATCCTGAAAACGGGGATCGCCGTCTTTATCTGTCTGATCATCTATGCCCTGCGCGGCTATGAGGGGCAGGAAATGCGGGCGGAAGCCGCCATCACTGCCATCATCTGCATGCAGCCCTATGTCAGCAGCACACGTCAGTATGCTCTGAACAGAATAACCGGTTCCCTGATCGGCGCCGGCTGGGGTCTGCTGTTTCTTATCCTGTTATACAATTTTCCGGGGTTCGGTGAACAGAGAGTGGTTCTGTTTATCCTTATGTCTGTAGGGGTGATGCTGTCTCTGTACACTTCGGTACTGTTTCACAGGACAGAATCCTCCGCCCTCTCCGCAATCATCTTTCTCTGGCTGGTGATCACGTATCCGGACGTGGACCAGCCGTTCCTCCGGACAGCCAACCGCCTGCTTGATCTTCTCACGGGCATTCTGGCTACCATCCTGGTCAATTCTTTCCGGCTTCCGCGGGTCAGAAACGGGAAATATCTGTTTTTTGTGCGGGCAAAGGATCTTGTTCCGGATCGTTTTTCACAGCTGTCTCCGACCGCTATGTTCAGACTGAATTCCCTGTATAGAGACGGCGCACGGATCTGCCTGATCTCGGAACATGCGCCTGCATTTTTCACACTGCAGATGAATGCAGCTCACCCCAATGTGCCGATCATCGTGATGGACGGTGCAGCCGTTTTTCAGATGAGTGAGAACTCATATCTGCATATGGAAACGATTCCGCAGGAAGTTTCGGCTGCCGTTATGCGTCAGCTGGATGCGCTGTCTGTCAGTTTCTTTATCTATACGATCCACAAAGACAGAACCCGTATTTTCCACCGCGGGAAAATGCGGGAAGAAGAAAATGTCATTTATACACGCATGCGCCGTTCTCCGTACCGGGACTATTTTGAGGGAGAAATCTATGATCCGAACGAGATCGTCTCGCTGAAGATCATTGTACAGGAAAGCCGGATCAGCGAACTGGAGGAGCAGCTTCTCCCGCTGCTTCCGGCAGAAGGCATCCGATGCCAGCGGCGGAAGCAGGCCGGATCCCCGGAACTTGGAGCTCTGTATTTCTATTCTGACCGTGCTACTGTGGAGAATGCAAAGGAATTTGTGGTCAGCACACTCCGGGCTGAGTCGCCGGAACTGATCCCTAAAGATATACATCCCCGTCACAGCTACCGGACCGAATATGATGCTTTATATATCCTTAATACCATCGAGCGGCTTTACGAGCCCATCGGTCTTCCTGTTTTTAAGAGACAGCACCGGTAAAATATCCTGCGGATATTCCCGGACCGGTGAAAGAACGGAATGTCACGGCTGCGGAATCGTAAAAATAACGGGAGTTCCGCTGCAGTGCAGATGTCCACTGGCGACTCGGATCCTGGTCTGATCGATCAGGTTTGTATAGCTGCCGTCGGGAGCATTCACGCGAATATCTCCGCTGCGTCCCCGGAGCGAAAAAACACCGATCTTCCGGGTGCGGCGGCTGTCTCTCTGGCAGACGGCAATTTCTGATACATCATCTCCTTCTGCAAAAAACAGATCATCCGGATCCAGATGGGATTTCCGCATATTACCGAGTGAGACAAGGAGCGGAGAAAGATCGTTTCCGCCGGACCAGTCTATGGGATCTCTGTCAAAGAGATCCGGACGCCGGCGGATCGCTTTTTCCTGGCCGGCATAGAGCAGGACGGCCCCCTTCAGAAAATACAGCATGGCAGTAAAATTCCGCAGGGACAGTTCATCTGTGACGAGAGAAGCGATCCGCGGGAGATCGTGGTTTTCCAGAAAGCGCATCTTGTTATAGCCTTTGGGATAGGCAAACTCCTGGAAATTCAGCATATCCAGCCAGTTCGAGAGCATTGTTCTGCCGCTCAGATAGCGCTCCAGAACTTCGCGGATATCGTATTCATATTCCATGTCAAAAACCCGGAAAAGATCTGAGTCCGCGGCCGCATAGAAGCCGCGCCGGCGTACGGCAATGCTGAAGGAAAGGTGGGAAGACTCGGCAAGCCAGATAAATCCGGGTTTCTTTGCGGAGATTTCTGAACGGGCCCGCTCCCAGAAGGAGGCCGGCACCAGAGACGCAACATCGCAGCGAAAACCGTCTACCAGATCTGCCCAGTACAGCAGGGTATCTGTCTGATAGTCACGAAGACCGTCATGGGCATAATCCAGATCGATGATATCTGTCCAGTCCGCAATGCGGTTGCCAGGCATGCCGTCCGGTTTCCGGTAAAAAAACTCCGGATGTTCCCGGAACAGGACGGAATCCGGTGAAGTGTGGTTATACACGACATCAATAATGCAGCGCATACCCTGTTCGTGAATGGCATCGATCAGGGCTTTCAGGTCGTTCAGGCTGCCGTATTCCGGATTGACTGTACGGTAATCCGAAATGGCATACGGACTGCCCAGACTGCCTTTTCTGCGAATAAGACCAATTGGATGTATGGGCATAAGCCAGATGATATCTGTGCCGAGAGCCCTGATCCGGGGCAGGTCCGGGATGACAGCCCGGAAGGTTCCTTCCGGGGTGTGATTGCGGACAAAAACAGAATACAGCACAGCCTTTTGAAGACGGGGATCGGTATCGGAAGCCATGGTCATTATCCTTTCTGGCGGAAGCACTGCGGGAGTGCCCTGGCACGGAGCAGCGCGTGATCGGTTTTGGCGGCTTCATCATAACACGCTGCGGCAGAAGAGAAAAGACGGTAAAAATCGGTAAAATCGCAAGGGACAAATTGCACAATATATTTATAAATAATTAATAAAAACTGACGAAATAACGAAAAATACTTGTCCGGGCAGCAAGAATGTGATTAAAATGGTATATGAAAACGTTCCCGGTATCGTTTTCGGTACTGTTTAACTTTTTGGATTCTGCGGTTTGGATAAGCGTGTCATTATGACGATCAAAGATGTTGCAGAATACAGCGGAGTTTCGGTGAGCTCGGTATCAAGGGTCCTGAATGATCATCCGGATGTCAGTGAAAACGTTCGGAAAAGGGTGCTTGAGGCTGTCAATGCGCTTCATTATGTTCCGAATAACAGCGCGCGCGATCTGAGCAGGGCACAGACTGATGCCATAGGTCTGATCGTCAGAGGCGCGGGCAATCCTTTTTTTACACCGATCATTTCTTCAATAGAGAAGGCTATCCTGGATGCCGGATATACCATGGAAGTACATCAGATACCGGCCGGTGAAGATGAGCTGGCAGCAGGTGCGAGCCTGTCCAGAGCCAAGAGGCTGAAAGGTGTTGTGCTGCTGGGCGGCGAGTTTGATTATACGGCTGAGAGAACAGCGGTTCTGGACATCCCGTTCGTCTGCTGTACGTTTACGAACAGTTTTGGGACGATGGATGAAAATGCCTTTTCATCTGTATCCATAGATGATGAAGCAGAAGCGTACCGGGCCGTGAGGTACCTGACAGACCGCGGTCACAGGAAAATTGCGATCCTTCTGGATTCAACGCATGACCGGTCCATCAGCGAACTGCGGTTCCGGGGATACTGCCGTGCTCTGACAGAAGCGGGCATACCGCAGGATAAAACTCTTGTCCAGGAAATCGACTATTACGACATGGAGGCGGCATACAGAGGGATCCGGGAACTTCTGGTCCGGAGGAACGATCTGACGGCAGTTTTCACCATTGCGGATACGATGGGGGTCGCTGTTTTAAAGGCACTGCATGAAGCAGGCAAACGGGTTCCGGAGGATTGTTCGGTGATCTCCATCGACGGGCTGGAGATGTCCCGGTATACGATACCGACGCTTACGACACTGGAACAGCCCAAAGAAGAACTGGCCCGGCAGGCGGTCTCGCTTCTTATAAATATGATCGAATGCAGGGGAGGAACGGCACATATTTATCTGCCTGCAAAGCTGAGGGAAGGAAGATCCGTGGAAGCTCTTTCCAATGCGGATTTTCAGATATAAGAGTAACACAAAGAGATTGTGCAGTAAAACAAAGGAGGAGAAACAACATGAAAAAACTGGTAGTTATGGCATTGTCTGCAATCATGAGCCTGAGCCTTCTGGCAGGCGCGATGCCGGCCGCTGCAGCTGAGGAGGGTTCTGTCTACTGGCTGAACTTCAAACCGGAATCGGATGAAGTTCTGCAGGA
>CACZSZ010000172.1 GCA_902783945.1 uncultured Lachnospiraceae bacterium | reverse complement strand
CACGATATCAACGATCAGATTGATGATCACGAAAAGTGCGACCATCAGAAGGGTAATGCTCTGTACGACCGGATAATCGGAAGACTTAATACTGGCGATCAGGATGTCCCCGATCCCGCCGAGCGCAAAGACATTTTCGACAAGCACCGCGCCGATGATCATGGATCCTATCTGTATACTGGAAACAGTGATGACCGGAATGATCGCGTTCTTCAGGCAGTGCTTCAGCACGATCGTGCGGTAGGGAATACCTTTCGCTACGGCCGTGGTCGCATAATTGGAATTCAGCTGCTCGATCATATTGCTGCGGGTGATCCTCGCGATCAGCGCCACCATGTTCATGCTGAGCGCCAGTGAAGGCAGAAACAGATAATACAGGTTTTCCACGAAAGTCTTGCCCGCTCCGAAAGTCGGGAAAATCTTCAGTTTCAGCGCAAAGACGATCATCAGGATGATGGCCGTCAGAAAAACCGGTGAGGCGACAAAGATCAGTGTCAGAATAGACAACAGCCGGTCCAGCCAGGTATTCATTTTTACCGCACAGATAATACCGATTGGAATGGCGATGATCAGTGCCAGTATCGCGCTCATCAGCACGATCTGCAATGTGGTGGGAAGACGTTCTGCGATCAGTGAGCTGACCGGCCGCTTGTAGTCAAAGCTGTCCCCAAAATCACCGTGAACAACTCCGGTGATCCAGATCACATACTGTTCCGGGAGCGATTTGTCCAGGTGATACTGCTGTGTCAGAGCCTGTCTTGTTTCGTCACTGATCTTTTTCCCTTTTGTCATGGAAGCAATGGGATCTGAAGGTGCGATCCGTACCATACAGAAAATCAGCACCGATGCCGCCAGCAGGATCAGGATCATCTGCACAAAGCGTTTGCCGATATACTTAGCCAATCTGTATCACTCTCCTTACAGGAAATATGAAAAACAAAAAGCACAATGCGGACGACATTGTGCTTCCAATTCTGATAACATAGCGCCTGCACTTTTCAGTGCGAGTCCATGACCTGTTCGGCCATGACCCAATCGATGCCCTGCCCCGGGAAGTTCCCTCAGACACCGATTTCGGCGGTCACCCTTTCCATGATCTTCTCCGGCCGGGCTGCCTCCGGTCATGTACTCATGCTCTCCGCGCCTCTATATTCATATATATTTCATTCTGCGGTTTTTTACTTTACTCGCGTAAAGTATTGTACTTGAAACGCCGGATGATGTCAATAAATGATTACCGACAGTACACGATCTTTCCGTCCATGACCGTCATGACATTATTCAGATACCGGATCTCTTCCGAAGGGATTGTAAAGATGTCCCTGTCAAGTACAGCCATGTCTGCCAGTTTCCCAGGTCCGATCGTTCCCTTCTCGTTTTCTTCGAACGAAAGGTACGCTCCTCCCGCTGTATAAATGGAAACAGCTTCTTCCACTGTCAGCTTTTCCTGCGGATGCCAGCCTCCGGGCGGATTTCCGTCCTGATCGGTACGATTCACGGCACAGTGGATCCCCCAGATGGGATCAAACGTCTCCACCGGACTGTCAGAACCGCCACCGATATGGATACCTTTTTTCAGCATACTCTTCCAGACATAACCGCCCGCATCCCTGTTTCCGAGCCGGGACGCCGTCAGCGGATAATCGCTGGGAACAAAAGGCGGCTGTGTATCCGCACAGATATGGAACCGGACCATGTCATCAAGCATCTGTTCGTCCACAAACTGACAGTGTACGATGCGGTGGCGCAGATCAACATGATCAGATTCCCAGGCACGCCCGAACGCCTCAATACACTGCGCAGCCGCTCCGTCGCCGATGGCGTGGCAGGCTACCTGCATGCCGGCGAGGTGTGCCTCCATGACCACTTCATTCAACGCATCCTGTGTATATACCGCAACGCCCCGGTTATCCGGCTCGTCGCTGTATGGCTCCCTCAGAAAGGCCGTCCTCGCACCGAGGGAACCATCTGTCAGAAGCTTGATATTTCCTATCTTGAAAAAGCGGCTGCCGTCCCCGGTGCGCAGTCCTTTTTTGAGAAATTCACGCAGGATGGGAACCCGCGCGGCCTGCACCTCCTCAAAGATCCTGACAGCAGCAAGCCCCTTATCGGCCAGTCCGTTGTAAGCAGCCATGACCACTTCCAGAGACGCTCCCTCCAGATCATCGGTCTGCATGGAGGTCACGCCGCAGGCGGCCGCTTCTCCGTAAACACGAAGGAGAGCTTTTTGTGCGCCTGCCACATCCGCTTTGGGCATCCGCTGCTTGAACAGATCCAGTGCAGCTTCCCGGATCACTCCGGTCAGCCGGCCGTTCTCATCTTTGTCAAGAACTCCCCCCGTGACCACAGTATGTGCGTCATAACCCACTTCTCTTAATGCCAGGTCGTTCACACCCGCAATATGGCCGCAGACCCTGTCAAAAATGATCGGATGCTTTGTGGAGATACGATCCAGATCATGCCTGTCCGGGACTCGTTTCTCATCTTCGAAAATATTATGATCAAATCCGCTGCCGCAGATCCAGCTGCCTTCCGGCAAATGCGTTTTCTCAATGTACTCCCGGCAGCGGCGGATACACTCCTCGATCGAACGGGCTCCGCGCAGACTGACCTTCTCCTGTTCCAGCCCGGTCAGCAGCACATGGCAGTGCGAGTCGTTGAAACCGGGCAGCATGCAGCGCCCCTCCAGATCGATCTTTTCACATCCTTCTTCTGCCAGCTGCAGCATCTCACCGCTGTCTCCCACCGCTTCGATCCGGTGCCCCGAGACAGCTACGGCACTCACTTCGGAGCTTCTGCCTCCGTCCATCGTATAAATCTTTCCGTTGTAAAAAACTTTGTCTGCCATAACTCTCCTTCTGTCCAGATGCCCGCCGGGTCCTGAAAAACAGGTGGAAGACCTGTTTACTCACTGATCGTCTGCAGAATTTCCATCCTGCTCACCATGCATTCGTAGCAGCTGTACCGTCCTGTACTGCCTTCTGCCACATCCGCAATGGGATCATTCCAATCCGAAAACTGATACGTCTCTGATAAAACAAGTTTCCCGTCCTGCACCGTCCAGTCCATTCGTACATTATACCCCTGATGTCCTCCGAGCGTGATGGCCTTATTCTGGCCGGCATACAAGTACAGAACTCCTTCTCCGCCTGTTGCATACTCGTGCTGCAGTCCGTCCGCGGTCACAGTGAACAGATGATCCCCGTACATGTACCCATTTCCCATCAGCAGCAGTTCCGGAACGCCGTTTTCATCGATATCGATCAGCGCGCAGTTCCAGCAATCCTGTGCATAGGCTCCGTTTTCCAGCTCGCCGTTCAACAGTTTCCGGTACTCTTCTTTCCATGGAATTCCGCTGTTTTCTTCTGAAGCATACTGTTCTCCCGGGTGCATTACTGTCTCTGTATCTGAGCCGGCCGGAATCCCTGCCATCTCCAGCTCACTGATACAGGTCTCATCGTACTTCGTTCCTTCTCTCGCCTCAAGGATCGTGATCCGCAGCGTACCGTCGCAGACCAGCTCTTCAGGAAACTCAAATACAGCCCCCTCCAGGGCCTTTATATAGTTATCAGCCGCGGAGCTGTCCATCGTCAGAACCGTTTTCCCTCCCGTGGAGAAGGCCAGCCTGACCGGAGCCGCATTCTTATGAAAAAGATCCTCACTCTTGCAGAATCCCGGGGCAATCCTGGCCTGCCGGAATATGGTTCCCTCCGGGTAAGAAATCTCGAGATATTCACCCACTCCCAGACCGTCGACGCCTTCCACCCAGGCACTCAGAGGATTCCCGTCTACAGCATGTTCCGGTTCATAGGAATCTTCCACCTCTGCCGCGCGGATAGAAGAAGCCGTAATACCAAGCGGCCTGATCACTGTTGTCTGCTGATCATCCGCCGGGACCGGCACACTGGCATCCACAATGAATTCATCCAGTACATACCCTTCAAAAATACCGTTTGGATCCGGACGGCAGTAGATCGTACTGTGTGCGGTGGATTGATAGTCATTTTCAATGAATCCGGTAATCTTCAGCCGCCCCTGCTCCATCGTGATCATCGGATCGCCGACATAGCGGCATCCCGGAAACTGACCGCCTGTCTGGCCGCCGATTATCGCAAGATCACCTTCAGTCGCATACGCTCTGTCATAGAACGCCTGCACATCTTCTTCACCGGAGAAACCGGTGAGTTCCTTCATCATATCGCCCGCTGTCTGCCTGTTGAGGGAATAAAAAGCCACCGCATCTTCCCCTGTTTTCTGAACCCGCGGATCATCTTTTGCATAGTGAGAGGATATATACCAGTAGAGTATGCTGGCTCTTGTTTCCGGACTCATTTCAGGTGCAGTCTGATGTACGGAAATCAATGCGTTGCGATAACTCATATCGTCCGTATTCCAGAACACCCTCGCATAAGTCTGATTGACTATTTCCCGCAGACGGAAAACAGATATCACATTGACCAACTGAAGATCCACCTGTTCCTCTGTGGCTCCTGCAGCCGGCTGTTCTGCTTCCTCAAAAAGTTCATCTGCGAAAAGTTCCGTCCGCATGGAAATAAAAATCATCATGGTCATCATGATGCACAGTACCATGGCCGTGATCCTGAGGCGGCCTTTATAATCCTGCTTTCTTCTTTCCGATCGAAACATATCATATACCTCCTGCAATTATATCCTCAGTCTCTTTATAGCGACGAATGCATTCCTCACCTGTTTCTCTGAGTTTATCCAGGTCTGTTCTGGTCTGTTCAATATGCTCTATTTCAGCTGTGAGTGCTTTACTGATCAGCAAAGCACTTGCATTCTTCTGAACCCCCGTCCCGAACAGGTTAGATGTGATTGCTCGTATGCCTTCTTCTGCCTGCATCATTTTCGAAGAATACTCCCTCATACTGTTCATTTGCTTTTCTGCGGCAGAACAGTTGATCCGGAACGAATAATTGCCTGCAATACCCGGCAGGGGATTCGTTTTCAGAATGTCTGCGGATACAGATTGCGTCGGGTGTTTACGGTCAGATGTAACAGCCCGGGTACCTGTGGCAAACAAGTAATCTGCTGCCCAGCCGAAACCCGGAATGCTGGAGAGCATTTTCACTTCAAAATCTTTTCTTCTGCTTATTTCCCCACAGGTGAGTGCAAGAATATCCAGATATCCTTTCCGAAAATTCCCGTTTTCATCAAATACATCACAATACTCGAGGCTGTGTTTCATTGCCAGTCCTCTCATATCTCCAATTGTGAGGCCAAATATTGTCTCCGCCCTTGACCCCTCGGGTAAAGATGACTGGACCGTCTCATACTTTTCTCCGGGAAGAGGTTTCAGCATCCTTCCTACCATACTCCACTGATAGCGCTCCAGTTTCCCGCTCATCTTTTCAATCTCATCACGGTGAGCAGATATATATTCAGCAGAATATCCCGGCCCATCCAGACTGACGGCATTACATTTTTCCTTCAACCCGTCCGGCGCGGTGATTGCGGCGTGTTCTGCCAGATTTCCTCCCAGAGAATGCCCTGCAAACGTAATATTCTCATACCGGTCTCCGTATTGCTGATAAATATATTCGGCATATTCCCGTGCCGCCTGCTGCTGCGCCGTCTCTCCGTTATTAACCAGGCCGACATCCGAAACGATCCAGTCTTTAAAGAATGTCTCTGCGTCACCGGCCTCACTGCCCCGGAAGGCGATGATACAATTTCCGTCCCCGGTATCTATCATACAGGCATAAAGACCTGTCCCGCCCGGATCGTTATCGTCAAAAGTGTTCACGATCGACCAGCCGGCACAATCCTCCGCTCCCATGAGCTCACTGACAGAAACTGCCTGTCCGTTTTCAATCTGAAAATCTTTATATGTAATATCGGCAGCGTATTTGATCTGTTTATTTGTAAACATAATTCTTTTCCGGATCTTTCGGCAGACCGAAGAATGATCTGCCGCAATGCAGTGAAGGATACAAGGTTAGTATAGCATATCCTGTTTCCCTGACAATCACATAATGCCAGGAGGACACCTGCCCTGTTTATCATTTAAACAGGTGCGGGAGAGACATCTTCAGGCTCACTAACTGACCCAAGCCCGCCCGTACCTCGGAATTCAGCTTTGTCCCGTGGAAGACTGTGGCCGGGTGATAAGAAAAGTGAGATCAGGCCGACTTTTCCTGCTTTGTCCCAGAGGGAATGTGGTCGGCGGGTAGCGAAACGAACGTCTTCGCGCCTTCCAGGCGCTCGATTTCCGTCTGTCGCCCCAT
>CACZSZ010000171.1 GCA_902783945.1 uncultured Lachnospiraceae bacterium | reverse complement strand
TGACAAAGAGCCGTGCGGCCGGTATCGTTCTGTTTGCCGTACCGGCAGCTGTTCTGCTCCTGCTGTATCTGTCAAAACCGCAGATCCTGGATGGTTCCGCCGCTGCGATCCTCGGTATGATCGCGCTGTTTGCGAAGGTAGAGACTTTTTGCGACGGAATCTTCGATATCAGCAGTCTGATCTATTACATAACGATCGCCTGGCTGTTCCTGTTCTTTACTGTACAGGCATTTGAGAAAAGGAAGTGGAGCTGAGTCATGAAGAAGGATCGCCGAATCGAGAATAGAAGGCTCAGGAACGGGCTGTACAGTATCCTGATCTGCATCGTCATGGCAGCGGTGGTGGTCGGGATCAATCTTTTTGTCTCCGTGCTGCCGCAGCAGAATATCCGGATCGATACAACGGCGCAGGGACTGTATTCCTTATCGGAACAGACCAGAAGTGTGCTGCAGAACCTGGAAGAGGATGTGGAACTGTATCTGATCTCGGAACCGGGAAAAGAGGACAATTATACGGTAAACCTTCTGGACCGGTATGCGGATCTTTCCGATCATATCCACGTACAGCAGATCAATCCGCTCACCAATCCCATGTTCACTTCGGCATATTCCGAAGAGACCGTAGAGAACAACAGCGTGATCGCCGTCTCCGCACAGCGGAGCAAGGTCGTAAGCAGCACGAATATGTATTCCTACGGATTCGACTATGACTACTATACAAATGCGACCGTATTCAACGGCGAAGCACTGCTGACCAATGCGGTCCGTTATGTGACAGACCCGGAGGTTCCGGCAGTGTACCTGCTCACCGGACACGGTGAACTGTCTTTGCCCGAGACGCTCTCGGATGCACTGACAACAGAAAATATCGATATCCGGGAGCTGAACCTGGTCACAGAGAAGACCGTGCCGGAGGATGCAATGACTGTCATCATTTTTTCTCCTGCTTCCGATATTACAGATCAGGAAAAGGACGAACTGCTTTCCTTCTCGGACAGAGGCGGCGGCCTTATCCTCGTATCCGGATATTCCGCGGAAGACCGGAGCAATCTGTATGCCCTGACTGCCTCCTTCGGGATGGAGCCGGAAAAAGGCGTGATACTGGAGAACGACGAGAGACACAGTATTTCCGGATATGCCTTTTATCTGCTGCCGGATATAGAGGAACATGAGATCACGGATCCCATACTGAAGGCCGGACAGAATATCCTTACGCCGGTCGTCATGGGGATCCGCGAGAACAGCCATCGGAGTACACTGGCGGTAGCGCCTCTGCTGACTACGTCGGAAAGCGCTTATCTGAAAACAGACCCGGACAATACATCTACCTATGAGATGGAAGAAGGGGATCTGGCCGGAGAATTCACCGTGGCAGCCGCATCCGAAGAAACCTATAACGATACCACAGTACGGATGCTCTGGTTCGCGTCGGATATGATGTTTACGGAGCAGGCGGATACGATCGTATCCGGATCCAATACGGATCTGTTCATCAACTCGGTTTTCTGGGCGGCGGACAGGAATAACGACATTACGGTGCGGGCAAAGTCAACGATGATGCCGTACCTGACGGTCACAACTGCGTTCCGGAATACGATGATGATCCTTACGGCTGTTGTTCTTCCGCTGGCTGCTGTTGCGGCAGGGATCGTGATCCTTATACGCAGGAGGCGGGCTTCATGAAGAAGATAACGACGCTGATCATTCTGGCCGCTGCTGCGGCAGCGCTGATCGGAGGATTCTTTTTTATCCGCGCCAGGTCAGAAGGCGGGGACGGAGAAGAGGAGACGCAGCTGTTCCGGGCAGACGCACTTGCCCGGATCGAAGTGGAATACAAGGGAGAAACTCTCCGCTTTGAAAAAGGACCGGATCTGTGGACATACCCGGAAGACCCGGCATTTCCCCTGAATGCGGCGTATGTCCGCGATATGGAAAACCGGCTGAAAAATCTGACGGCGCCGCATATTTTTCCTGATGAAAATCCGGATTTCGGGCTGGAGGATCCCGAGTGTGTCATCGATGCGGAAGCTGCGGACGGAGAGACAGTCCGCTGTGAACTCGGAAAGGTCAATGATACGTCCGACGTCGTCTATGCGCGGGTTAACGGACAGGTATGTGCGCTGGATGACGGTGTGGCACAGTGTTTCCGGCACACATTGCGGGAAATGGCCAGAAAGGACCTGATCCCCAAACTGCAGGCATTTGATACCAGAACAGTTACCGTTGAAAACCAGAATGGAGGTTTTTCTGTACACCGTCAGGAAACATGGACCCTTTCCGACGGGCGTCCGGCTGATGAGGAGAGCATAAAGCAGCTGATAGCCGGTATATCAGGAATTGTTCTGGGTGATCTGACAGTGTATCATCCGACGGAAGCAGACGCTGCCTTTTACGGCCTGGAGCAGCCCCTTTACGCTGTTACCGTGGAGAACGATCAGACAGATCTGGAACTGGCGGTCGGACAGTGCGAGAGAGACAGTGCGATGTACGTGTATCTGCCGGAATGGGATTGTCTGTATGCTGCGGAACAGGCAGCTGCGGAGCTGGCTGATATGACGGAAGAAGATTTTCAGGATCGGAAACTGTTTACGGCAGAATACGAAGATCTGGAAACGATGACCTGCCGCAGTGCGGGAGAAGAGCAGGAGAAGGAAATCACAGACAGCAATACACGCTGGGAGGTGTATTATCTTCTGAGAAACATGCGTGCGGAAGGATTCGCACCGGAAGCGGCCGATCCGGAGTTTTTTATAACGCTGCATATGAAAACGGAAAAGATCACACTCACCTGGGGTGTGTACGATGAGAATTTTTACTGTGTCAGTCTTCAGGACGGGACCAATATGCTTATCAGCAGAAAAGAAATTGCTTCTGTTTATGATTTGATCACAGCATTGTGAGAGCATAAAGTGCGGAACAACGCGTGATCAAGTGAGGACATGAGGAAGCGGAGGAGCAGGAGAAAACTATGATCAAAGTGACAGATATCAGTAAAACGTATGGTCTGAACCATGCGCTCGGGGATGTTTCCTTCTCGGTAGAGAAAGGCGAGATCGTCGGCCTGGTCGGCAGAAACGGTGCGGGAAAGTCCACGACGATGAATATTATTTCCGGCTATATTTCTTCTGACAGCGGCAGTGTCGAGATCAACGGGTTCGATATCATGAAGGATCCCGTTAAAGCGAAGGAAAACCTCGGATACATGCCGGAGTTCCCTCCGCTGTATCCGGATATGTCCGTGGAAAAATACCTCCGGTTTGTCTGTGAGCTGATGAGAGTGCCGAAGGCAGAGATCGCCGCACAGATAGAAGAAGTCATGAAGGAGATTGGTTTGACCGCAGTGCGCAGGAGACTGATCGGAAATCTTTCAAAGGGATACAAGCAGCGTGTCGGTATCGCCAAGGCATTGTGCGGCAAACCCGAGAATATCATTCTGGACGAACCGACCAGCGGCCTGGATCCGAAGCAGATCGTCGAGATCCGGAAGGTCATACGCGGGCTGAAAAAAGAACACGCCGTCATTATTTCATCGCATATCCTGAAAGAACTGGCGGATATCTGTACGCGGTTCGTCGTGATCGACGGAGGAGAGGTCGTCGCGAACGGCACGCTGGATGAACTGGTCAGGATGACGAAAGGAGGGGATGTCCTCCAGGTCGCGTACAAGGGAGATCCGGTCGATCCGAAGGTATTTCTTCAGATCGGGGGGATCAAAGAAGTAAAGCATCGTTCCGTCATAGACGGAGAGCAGCGGTATGAGATGCGCGAAGAGTCGGGGGCCGATGCCCGGGAAGCAGTCTCCAGAGCTATTTCGGAGGCCGGCGGCATCGTGATCACCATGAAACATCAGGAGCGCTCGATCGAGGACGCCTTCCTTGAACTCACGGACGGATCGGGAAGAAAGGAGGAAAAGGCATGAAAGCGATATGGAAACGGGAATTCGCGTCGTATTTCACGACCATGGTCGGCTACATTTTCATGGCGATCTGCATGCTTGTGTGCGGGATCTTCTTTTCCGGCTCCAACATTGTAGGTCTTTCGGCCAGTTTCAACGGAGTGGTATCCAGCGTCAGCTATGCGATGATCCTTGTTGTCCCTATCCTGACGATGCGGAGCTTCGCGGAAGAGCGGAAGAACAAGTCCGACCAGCTGCTGATGACCGCCCCGGTCTCTGTGTGGAAGATCGTTCTCGGTAAGTTTCTCTCCGCTTTCTGTGTGCTGCTGGCCACGCTCGCCGTTTCACTGATCTTCACGGTCATTCTGTATGCATACGGGAATCCGTACTGGGGTGAGATCCTTCTGGGATATATCGGGCTGGTCCTTCTGGGAGCCGCGTTTATCGCGCTGGGACTGCTGATCTCTTCCTTTGCCGAGAATCAGCTCACGGCCTGTATCGTGACGCTGGG
>CACZSZ010000170.1 GCA_902783945.1 uncultured Lachnospiraceae bacterium | reverse complement strand
TTTACAGCGCGTGACTTTACAGGCTGACACAATTCCCTTTTGAAACGCGCTATATAATAATAGGCTAAAACCAGGTATTTGTCAATGAATAAAAATCAGTATAAATAATAAAAAAACTTATCACAGGGATATGTTTTTTTTCTCTGTAATATGAGAAAATAAATACAATAGTATACCTTGAAACAAAGGAGGGAAATAACATGATTTGCAGCAAATGCGGAACATCAAACTCAGATAACAGCCGGTTCTGCACAGGATGCGGAGCACCGCTCACAAATGGCGGGGACCAGGTAACAAATGGATATACACAGCCCGTGCAGGATACCGGTTATGGAATGTATGGCACTCCGGTACCGGGACAGAATATGAGAGCACCGTCCTCACCGGTTTATAACCAGCCTCCGGTCATCCCGCCGGAGTATCAGCCGATATCTCCATGGGGATATGTGGGATATCATCTTTTGTTTGCCATACCCATAGCCGGACTTATCATAGCGATCGTATTTGCGGCAGGCAGTACGACGAATATCAATCTGAAAAATCTGGCCATATCCAACCTGATCCTCATTATTATCGGAATTGCTATAGGCGTTCTTTTAACTGTGGCCGGAGTCGGCATCGGATCAAGTCTCTTCAGATAAACACAGTAATGGCAGAGCTGCCTGGTGAGAGGATCGTTTTCGGTACATCCGGGTAATGTGTGCGGAAACGATCCTCTCCCATGTATTATCGTACGAAAAACAGGAAATGTCCCATGGGATAATAGAACTGTCATTACCCGTATAAAAGGGAATAGAAGATATGTCTGAGGTGCAGTTCATCCCGAAAACCCTGCAGTTCGTCCGGGAAAACTCTTCTGAAGAGAAAAAATGGTAGGATTTGGGAAAAGGATATAAAAGACGGGAAGAGGCAATGAAATCGGAATATACGATCTATATGGATTTTCAGAAGGCAAAAGCGCAGGCAGATGAACTGAAGAGTCTGGCTGCGGAATTGCGGAATATTGCAGACCGTGATCTGGCGGAATGTCTGTCAGGTATTTCTGTGCACTGGAAAGGTGACAACGCAGCAAACTTTATCGGGAAAGGAAATCTGGTTAAGAGCAGGTTGGCGGATGCCGCCAAAAATCTGGAGCAGACCGCCTCGACGATACAGAAGATCGCGGTACAGACCTACCAGGCAGAGATGAGGGCATACAATATTGCAAAGCGGGCGATGTTTGGGGGCCGCGGCAGATAAAAGAGGATTCCGGCAGGGAATTCTGGTAAGAGGAAAGCGAATGGGAAAATTCTTAATAAATGTAAATAATACACGGATGAGAATTCAGGAGCTCAACTCGGTCAGAGGCAGGGTGGACAGGATTTCGAAAAGCAGGGCGTTCCTGGTGGATGAAACCAGAGTTCCGGGAATGTCTTCCGTCCTGGACAGTACGAGGTCAAAAATTGAGGGCGCGGCGGAAGATATAGGAGTTCTCAGTCAGACACTGGAACAGATTGCCGCGGCATATGCCAGAACGGAAAAAAACTATACGGTTTCAAAAGGAAACTGGTGGAAATGGGGTCCGCTTGGTATAGGCAGCTGGGAAACGGAATTTACTTCTTTTGTCAAAAATGGCAGATTTGATCTTCTGAATCTGGCCATTGGTGCCTCTTCTCTGGCGCTGGGAGGTGCTTTTTTCGACAGATCATTTCTGCCGTTCGGAAAAAATACTGCCGGCATCTATCTCGGCAGGGTGACATCAGAGAACAGCGATGCTTTTTTTGGCAAGATCTCCGGTGAAGCAGGCCTTGAACTCAAAGCGAAAAGAAAACTGTATGAATCAGATGATGATATAAAAGATACGTCTTACTGGAGGAACGGGGAAAAAATTGATAAGAAGGATGCCCCTGATTTTTATAAAAGAAAGGCCACGCTTCTTGAAGGCAAGATAAAAGGCGGAGTAAGTGCGTCCATATTTGAGGGGGAGTTTACTCCTTCAGAGAACGCAAAGATAGATGTCGCAGTCGGAAAAGCGGAAGCCTCGGGAGAATTATCCGGCGGATTATATGTTCTGGATTCCGATGGCAAAAAGAAGTTCAGTCCGGGAGTAAGTGCGGTGATCGGTGCCAGTGCGACGGCTCTGTCTGTCGAGTCGGAACTGCAGTGGATCGGAGACAAGAATCTGGGACTTAATTCGGATCTTGATCTGACCGTTGGAAAAGCGGAAGCAAAAGCCGATGTAAAAGCACAGGTGTTTCGTGATGACGGGAAACTGGATCTTCAGGTAGGCGGGAGTGTAAAAGCAGAAGCCATTGCGGCAGAGGCAGAAGGAAGCCTGGATATGAATCTTCTCGGAGGAGAAGTCGGAGTAAAGGGATCTGTCAATTTTGGAATAGGGGCGCATGCCGATGTCGGCTTTCGGGATGGAGTATTTAAAGTGGATCTCGGGGCTTCGGTAGGAATAGGCGGATCGATCGGATTTGAGGTGGATGTAGGGGGAATGGTTGACACGGTGGTCAGCGGTGCGCAGTCTGTTATGGACGGGATCGGGAATGCCTGGAATGGATTTATGTCCTGGTTCAGGTAGAGGTAACGAATAAGATTGACAGAGGTTTGTTTTATAAAGGTTAAGCCTGATTGCGCTTGAAGCGTGTTCTTGTCTAAGGTATAGTTATTTATGGAGGTGCGATATGGAAATTAACGGGTTGCTGCCGATTGGTTCAGTTGTTTTGCTTCAGGAAAGTACCAAGAAGGTCATGATTGTCGGCGTATGTCAGAGGAGCGCACAGAATCCGGATATTATTTTTGATTATGTCGGAGTGATTTTTCCGGAGGGATTCCTCGATGCGGACAAGATGATCCTTTTTAATAATAATAAAATAGATCAGGTCTTTATGATAGGATATCAGGACGCGGAGCAGCTGGCCTTCAAGAACAGGGCAGATGAGGCCATGATAAAGCTTCGTTCACAGGGAACAGAGGAATAGAAAAAGAGATCATTCTTCAGAAGGGGATCCGTTTCATGAAGCATTATACTTTGTCGGTGTACAGTGACGCCGCATGTCAGCAGAAAAACATATCTTTGGAAGACGGGGCAAGGACGAAGCTTGCTTTTGCCGCAGGGTCGCTGGGACTTGCTGAAGATCTGGAACTTGTTCTCGCATGCCGGGAGGAGCAGCTTTTTTTTGAGGATTACAAGGGAGCCTGCTTCTCAAAAGAAAATGTTCCGCTTGGCAGTACACCGGTAAGCACCCCGGATTTTGTTTCGGTCCGGACGGCAGAGGGAGAAAGAGTCCTGGTCCTGGTGCAGGATGAGCCGGAGACTTATACTCCGTTCTGGAAACTGGATATGGGCAGACTGCAGTGGGTGATCATCGGCCGCGGACGGGATGCAGATATTTGTGTGGACAACCGGGGTATGATCTCCAAGGAACATGTGCGGATACAGCGTGACGCACAGGGAGCTCTTCTGGTAGATGCCAGTACAAACGGAACATATGTCAACGGGAGACGGGTGTCGGGAACATGCCGCCTGGCATTCGGCGACAGGATCCACTTCATGGGGTTTACAGTGGTGTGGCTGGGCAGCTGTCTGGCTGTCGATACGTCTTCTCTGAAAGTGACTTTGCAGAACAGCGGCCTGTCTGCCGTGGGAACTGGGAGACAGGACATACGCTATACTATGCCCGAAAGTACCGTCGGCAGAAGAATGGTTCCTACGATTTTCAAACCGGTGCCGCGTGCGATCGATCAGCTGGCGAGTGAACCGATCGTCATTGAGCAGCCGCCGCAGCAGATGCGGGAGGATAAGCGGTCTGTGCTGGCAACGCTGGGGCCGTCCATGACGATGGCGATCCCGATGATGCTGGGCTCAGGCTTTGCCATACTGGGAGCCAGCCGTGCGGGTATGTCCGGCAGCATGTTCATGTATACGGGCCTGATCACGGCAGTATCTTCGGCGACGATCGGAACAGTATGGGCCGCCGTCAACATGCGCAATGCAGGGAAGAAGTCCAGACAGGAAGAGGAAAACCGTGTCGAGGCATACCGGGATTATCTTCAGGAGCGGCAGAATGAAGTAGAAAAACAATACAAGATCAACGGAGATACGCTGCAGCGTATGTATCCGTCAGCGGGAGTCTGCAGCCGGTACACGGATAAATCCATAGAATTGTGGAGCCACAACAGCCGGCAGAAGGACTTCCTTTACCTGCGCCTCGGCCTCGGGACGATGCCGTTCCAGACAGAGATCCGTGTTCAGGAACCGCGCTTTCAGGTCTATAAGGACAGGCTCACAGATGAACCGGGAAGGATCAGACAGCAATACCGTTATCTGCAGAATGTGCCGGTAGGCATCAGTCTTGCGGAGCATCTTTTTACAGGAATCATCGGCGGAAAGGGCAAGACCGGTGCGCTTCAGGTCGCACAGGCAATGATCACGCAGATCGCGGCCAATTATTCGTACACAGATGTTAAGATCTGCATTGTCTGCAATGGGGAAAATGAAGAAGAAAGAGCATATCTTGAGGAGGCAAAATGGCTGCCGCATGTCTGGTCGGAGGACAGGAAGACAAGATATGTAGCAGATAATGCGGCCGATGCCGCAGAAATCTTTTATGAGCTGGCAGGTATTTTCCGGAAGAGGGCAGAGGCGGAGAATACTTTCGGGGAGAAGACAAATCCTCGTCCGTATTATCTGTTCTTCTGCACGGATCTCGCGATGCTGTCGGGAGAACTGGTGGCCAAATACGTACTGGATCCCAAAGAAGTGTATGGTGTATCAACAATCCTGATCGCATCCGGGTACGAGGAACTTCCGGGAACCTGCGAATATGTCATAGAAAATGACGCCTCGTTCCAGGGGATTTATCCGGTTGTGGACGATGGGGCGGGATACCGTCATATCACGTATGACCGGATCGGAAACAGAGAGTTCTCGGAGTTTGCAAAAAGGCTGTCCATGATCCGTGTCAACGAGACGGAGAGTTCCGGAGAGATCCCGGGTACTGTGAGCTTTTTTGATCTGTACGGGGTGCGGCGGCCGGAGGAGCTGCAGATCGCGGACAGGTGGCAGAAAAGCCGCGTGTATGAAACCATGCGGGCACCGATCGGTGTGCTGGGCGGCGACGCCCTGTGTTACCTGGATGTCCACGAACGCTATCACGGACCGCACGGTTTGATCGCGGGTACTACCGGATCAGGAAAAAGTGAGACGCTGCAGACCTATATCCTCTCGCTGGCTGTCAATTACAGTCCGGATGATGTCGGCTTTTTCATCATTGACTACAAAGGCGGCGGTATGGCCAACCTGTTTTCAGGACTGCCGCATATGATGGGACAGATTTCCAACCTTTCCGGAAATCAGGTGCGCCGCGCCATGATCTCGATCAAGAGCGAAAACAAGCGCAGGCAGCGCATATTCAACGAGAACGGCGTGAACAGTATCAATCAGTACACGCAGCTTTACAAAAATCAGGAGACACAGGAGGCAATCCCGCATCTTTTCATTATCATCGATGAGTTCGCCGAGCTGAAGCGGGAGGAGCCGGAGTTCATGCAGGAACTGATCTCCGTGGCGCAGGTGGGCCGTTCTCTCGGCGTGCATCTGATCCTGTCGACGCAGAAACCGGCGGGAACTGTCGATGACAATATATGGAGCAACGCAAAATTCCGCATGTGTCTGCGCGTGCAGGACAAACAGGATTCCATGGACATGCTCCACAAGCCGGACGCGGCGTGGCTGACGCAGACGGGACGATGTTACCTTCAGGTCGGCAACGATGAAATCTATGAGCTGTTTCAGTCCGGATGGAGCGGGGAAACATATGACGACGAGGAAGCCGGCACAGAGACCGAGATCGTGCGCATGATCACGATGACGGGGAAGACCGCCATGACAGGCAGCCGGCTGAAGATCCAGCGGCAGGAGGAAAAGAAACGGAAGTGGATCGGACTGCTGATGGATGCAGTCAGAGAAGTATACAGCGGATACAGTTCTGATGAGAACGGGCTGATGACGGACGGCAGGGCCGGAGAACAGATCTGCGGAGAGGTGATCCTCTCGCTTCAGGCCCGGGGCGTGGACTATCCGGAAAACGAGTATAATATCCGCAGGATCGCTGAATTTATCAGTCTGTATGACCGGGTGTGCACTCTGCCCGAAGAGCAGCAGACGTCAGAATTGCTGAAGCTGGCCGTTGAAAGCGGAAGCAAGCTTCCCGAGCAGAAAAAGCGGACGCAGCTGGAGGCTGTCACCGCGCATATTGAAGATGTCGCACGGAAACACGGGTATGATTCCCACACGACACTGTGGATGCCCCCGCTTCCTTCCATACTGTATCTGGAACAGGTATTCGGTGCGGCGGCTCTGTTTGACGGCACGGCATGGAAGAACTGGACTCCCGGACAGCTGTGTGTTCCGGTCGGTATGTGTGACGACCCCGTGAACCAGGCTCAGTTCCCGCTGGAGATCGACCTGACCGAGAACGGACATCTGGCTGTGATCGGATCGGTGAGCAGCGGCAAGAGTACATTCCTACAGAGTTTTGTCGCGGCGTGTACGGAAAAGTATTCACCGGCATATCTGCACATGTATCTGCTGGATTTCAGCAGTCATATGCTTGAAGCTTTTGAGAAGGCACCGCATGTCGGCGGGATCATGAATGAGACAACGCCGGACCGCATCCAGAAATTCTTCTATATGATGCAGGGGATCCTTGCAGAAAGAAAGCAGGTCCTCAGCGGAGGTACGTATCAGCATTACGTCCGGGCGAACGGCCCTGTTCTGCCGGCAATCTGTGTGGTTATTGATCAGTATGCCGGTTTTCGGGAAAAGACGCAGGACAGATATGCGGAATTCCTGCAGCAGCTGGCAAGAGAAGGTGCGGGATACGGAATATATCTGGTCTTGTCGGCCGGCGGCTTCGGGGGACAGGAAATCGAGCGCCGTGTCAGTGAACAGTTCGGAAATATTGTCTGTCTGGAAATGCAGGATCAGTTCGCATATGCCGACGTACTTCATGTGATGCGGCCGGATGTGCTGCCGGAACCCGGGGTAACAGGGCGCGGCCTTGTAAAGAAAAATGAGGTCGTTCTGGAATTCCAGACGGCACTGGCGCTGAATGCGGATAATGATTATGAACGTTCGGAAAAACTGCAGGATGTCTGTGAAAGCATGCTGCGGGCATGGCCTTCCGGGGCAGCCAGACCGATACCGGAGATCCCGGAAAATCCGACCTTCGCTGTATTCCGGGAGCATCCCGGACAGGCAGCCCTTCTGGCAGACCCGTACAGCCTGCCGGTCGGCTACGCGGAGGAAGATGCTTCGCTGTTTGCTCTGGATCTGCGCAGGATCTACTGCTATCTGATCTCCGGGCGGCATAAAAGCGGCAAGACAAATTTCCTGAAACTTTTGCTTGCGGCAGCGTCTGAAAAGGGCGCGGTCTGTTATGTGATCGACCGTCAGAGAAGAATGCAGAAGGCGGCAAAGGCCTTTGGAGCGACGCTGATCACAGAGCCGGCCCAGCTGTTTGAAGCTATGAAGGATCTGCTCGGAAAATTCGGAGAGCGCAAAGCAGTGCGTGATGCCGCGCTGTCAGAGGGACTGAATGATGCAGAAGTATTTGAGCGCATGACGCAGTTCACACCGGTTATTTTCCTGATCGATAATGTGACCGATTATATCGATATGGTGGAAAATCCCGGAGAAGACGTTCCGGATATGCGCAGCTTTGTTGAAAATATTACGGAAAAGGGCGCGCAGCACCAGGTGTATTTCTTTGCTGCGTTTGATCCGCGGAACAATTCGGTCGGGGGTTCAAAAATCTTTGAGGCGATGGCCAGAGACCGCATGGGCATCCATCTCGGGGGAGATGTTGCTTCGCAGAGATTGTTTACGTTTGATTACATTCCGTTCAGTCAGCAGTCGAAAAAGGAAAAAGCCGGCGTCGGTCTGATACCGTCCGAGGCGGAAATGGCGGAGTACCGCCGCGTCATCACACCGGTTATGGAGTGAAGGGTTGATCTACAGTATTAACTATAATGCAGTGGAGAAAGAACTGCAGAGTCTGAAACACGAATTACGGGACTGCGCTGCTCACGTCACGGATGAAGAATGGACGTGGGTATTTGCGCGTTCTCTCGAAGAAGTGAGAAAAAGCCTTGCATCCATGTCCGTCCTGGATCTGGCATGTATGGACATCAGCCGGAAACAGGAGGCAGAGCAGGCTGAAAAGATGCGGAGTCTTTTTCCGCAGATGATGATGCTGGTGATCGCAGATGAAAATGTATCCCCCATGCAGTATCTGCGTCCTTCGATCCGTCCTTCATCGCTGCTTCTGAGACCTTTTGGCCAGGAGCAGGCACAGCGTGTGATACAGGAATTTCTCACGGCGTGGGTATCTGAACGCGACCGGCATCCGGAAGAGTCCTATGTAGTTGAGAACAGAGAGGGAAAGACGATCCTTCCCTATCAGACGATCCTGTATTTTGAGGCTCGCCAGAAAAAGGTGTTTGTCCGGGTCGGGGCAGTCGAGTATGATACTTATGAGACGATGGATCACCTGGAGGAGATCATACCGGAAAGATTTGTGCGCTGCCACAGAAGCTTTATTGTAAATACGGAAAGGATCAGAAAGATTTCTTTCAGGGACAACCTGATCATGTTGACGGATGGTTCGCAGATACCGGTTTCCAGAAGTTATCGCAGGGTGATGCGGGAGTACAGATGAAAGCATATTTGATGAGCCGGGAAGAATTGAGCATTGCCGCTTCTTTGTGCGGGATCCGTGAGTGCATTGCCATGGAGGGTGCCGGCCGGGCAGACAGTCCGGAAGAAGACGGCGGAGAAAGAATCTGGATCGAAGCACTGTTTTCCATGGTGAGGAAAGACTGGGCGGAGCAGAAAGACGAAAAGATCCTGTTGAATACAGAACTGCGGGAACTGCTGGAAGTGATAAAACATGCTCCTTCTGTTCTGCTCTGCCGGTTCCGGGGAGAGGAAACGCCGGACATCTGTATCTATCCCGGCAGACAGGCAGTGTGGCTGCAGCCGGCTCCGGCGGGAACAGAGCAGTGGATCCTGTCCGGGATGGACATCAGAGAAACGGGGGAAGAACTGCTGGATTATGTTCCCGGTCTGCCGCCGGAAGAAGAGGCGGCGCAGCGCGGCAAAGATGTTTCTGACCAGGAGACAGAGGATCAGCCGGAAGAAGACGGGAACAAGGAGTACGAAGCATATGCCGAGGATGAACTTTCTGAGGAACCCCTGGCATTCCGGAACGGATTGCCGGATGGGATCACAGTACTTATCGAAGCGGTAGATGCAGGATCACTCCGATGCAGGGAAAGGCTTCTTCTCAGGGAGACAGAACGCGGCAAGTTCCTTGTGACAGCGGGAACAAAGTGCCGGGCAGAGCGGTTTTATCCTGAATTGTTTGTAACGCGTGTAAACAGCATGCTGGAAGGCGGAACGATATGATTTTGGTAGATATCACGGCGGCATATTGCGCACAGACTTTTTCATTTCAGATCGAGGAAACAGCCAGGATCGCAGATGTGATCGAGGAAGTCGTGTCTCTGATCAGTCAGAAAACCAAGAAAAATCTGACAGCCGGAGAGTCAACACTGCTGCTGTGCGGCCGGATGGGTGAAAAGCTGTTCGATCCCGGGCAGACACTGGCTGCTTATGGTGTGTCGAATGGCGCTGAACTGTTTCTTGTGTAATAAAAAGAGAAATCCGGAGGAGGAAACGGTGAGAATACAAGTACCGGAAATGCGCAGGATCTGTCAGGAAATAGATGCCCTTGATAAGGTCCTGAAAAGAGAGACAGCCTGCCTTCAGATGGTGAGCGATAAGCTGAAAAAATACTCGGCGCTGGATCTGCAGCTGCAGGGAATAAAAGAAGAACTGGAAGAACTGCGCAGCCTGCAGCATGACTGCCGCATGGCGGCGGATGTGCTGGAGACGGTGTGCGGGCACTATGTGAATTGCGAAAACAGGATAGAGGCCAGAATGGAAGGCGCACTGGTCGTCTACCCGGCTACGCGCTTTTCGCGGACACAGTTCCGGCTGCCCTCCGGAATGAGAGAGATACTCGGCAGTTAAAGAAGAGTTGGATTACCGGGAGAGTATATCATGATCTATCAGGGACAGATCCTGAAAGGAACCTATGAGGTGATGGAGCCGATCGGGGAAGGCAGCGCGGGGCTGGTCTTCCTGGGATGGCATATAAATCTTCGCAAGAAGATTGTTATAAAGAAGATAAAAGATAAATATGTCGACCACATCAATGTCCGGACGGAAGTGGATATCCTGAAAAATCTGCATCACAGCAACCTGCCTCAGGTGTATGATTTTGTGGAAGATGGCCCGGATGTCTATACTGTGATCGATTATATCGAAGGCATCACAATGATGGAACTGATCCGGAGGAGCGGCGGCCGGCCGATTGCAGAGCGCATGGTCCTGAAATGGCTGCTGGAAATGCTGGATGCTCTCAGTTATGTGCATTCGCAGAATCCGCCGATCATCCACAGTGATATCAAACCATCCAATATGATGATCGACAACAGCGACAGGTGCTGGCTGATCGACTTCAACATATCCAGGAGTGAAGGAAGCCGCCGCGAATTTGCCGGGTACAGTGCAGGGTACGTATCTCCGGAACAGATGAGGCGGATCGAGATGTATTCCCGCGGAGGAAACTATCAGGATGTCCGGATGGATGCCCGTTCGGATCTGTTCAGCCTGGCTTCCAGTTTTTACACACTGATGACAGGGCGGAACGCGGTCAGGTGCCTGCAGAGAGATGAGCCGCTCTGGGACGGAAATGAAAGATATTCACAGGGGCTGAAAGATATTCTGGAGCAGGCCATGGAGCCGGATCCGGACGACCGCTACCAGTCTGCAGATGCCATGGCCGGTGCGATCCGGAATCTTCACAGGAAAGACGACAGTCTGCAGCAGCTGCGCGTAAAGCAGATGATCTTCACGATAGTCTGTGTCGGCGTTATGGCAGCCGGCTGTATCATGGCAATGCAGGGACTGCGTGCGCGGCGCACAGAACAGTTCCGCGCCGCGGTCAGTGAGGTCCGTGAGCTTGGTGTGACCGACCGGTATCAGGAAACGATCGACAAAGCAGTGAATACACTGAATGCGCCGGAATATAGATCAATGTTCCGTCATTATCCTGAGGAAGAAGCAGATCTTCTGTATATACTTGGGAACTGCTATTTCCTGCAGGAGGATTATACGGATGCAGTCACCTATTACAATGAAGCAATGCACCTGGATCAGACGAACCCTGATCTGTTCCGCGACTGTGCGATCGCCTCGGCGAGAAAAGGCGATGTGGCAATGGCGCAGCAGATCATTAACGCCGCTGACCAGTATCAGCTGAAAGATGATGATCTGTATCTGATCCAGGCAGAGATCGCTCTCACGGAGAATCGGTTTGAAGATGCTGCGGAAGCCTTCCGTCAGGCAATCCAGCTGACTTCGAATGAAGAACTGAAGTGCCGTGCCTATATCCTGATGGGCAAAGCGTATGAGCGTTTCGGAGATCCGGACAGCCAGATACAGGCACTGCAGAGCGGGCTGACCAATACGGACAGTGCCTGGAGAACACAGATACTGAGCGAGCTGGGCTCGGCCTGTGTGCGGGCTATTGAAAAGCAGAATCCCGCGGCAGAGGATTATGCGGGCAGGGTTCAGACGTATGTGGATATCGCGATCCCCTGTTATACGGAACTGACGAACGGAGCCGGAGCGGACTTCTATGACTGGGTGAATCTGGCGTTGCTGTACGAGCATACCGGCAGGTATGAAGACGGACAGAATACGCTGCTGCGCGCGGAGGAAAAATATCCGGACCGGTATGAACTGTATATGTATCTGTCTCTGCTGGAGATCAATAAACAGGCCGGTGTCGACGAAAGTGTACGGTCTTATACAGAAGCCGAGACATATTATAAAAAGGCAGACGAGCTGTACAGAAAGCAGGCGGTGACAGGCACCGGAGATGCGACAATGCAGAAACTCGCCGGTCAGATACAGGAGATTCATGATAAAGGATGGTTGTGAGGAGGAAAAGATGAGTTACGGGACAACGATACTGATCATCGGAGCAGCGCTGCTGGCAGCCGGCGGCGGAGCATTGATCGGCGGCACGATCTGGTTTGCGGGCAAAAGAAACAGGATCAACAGAATGCTCTCGGACCGGTTCGGATTCTGAAGAGAGATTTTCGGTGCAGTTCGTCGCCGAAACTATACCGTTTGTCAGAGAACAGTGGTAATTCAGGAAAAAACAATTAGAGTAGGGATTGATGAGAGGGATACAGAATGTACTGCGAGGAATGCGGAAGAAAAATACCGGATGGAGCAAAGTTCTGCGATAAGTGCGGAACTCCTGTAAGAATAGATCCGAATGAGGTGCGGCCGGAAGAAACAGGAACTGAGCCGGGGCTGGATCAGGACAACAGAACGGTGTATGTTCCCATAGAAAGAAATGAGACACAAAACTTCCGGGAAACACCGGACTACGACTACGGTACGCCTGAGTTTGACGATGAGACTTACGGCGGAACAACCGGCTGGCCGGCAAAGGGATATGGCTCTGACAGCCCGGCAGACAGAAGATATTACGATGATGATCCTTATAGCAGCGGCACGGAGGTGCAGGACAGGGAAAACAAAGACAGCCGCAGCAGGATCCTGACGATCGTACTGTGTCTGGTGATCGCAGCGCTCAGCGTGGGAATCGTATGGCAGCTGTATTCGATCATCTCAGTGAATCGGGCGCTCAGAACGTATCAGGCGCCAAGTATACAGTCCGAATCCGGACAGACCGAACAGAACTGACATTGGTAACTGCACGAAGAAATACTGGGCGCAGAAAGGAATGGATGAAGTATGGGACAGGAGTATCCGGTCATTGCGAATGACCTGAACCGTTTTTCATCGGACATAAACAGCTATGAGAGAAGCATGCAGCTGGCACAGCAGCAGCTCGGAAAACTCCTGGAGCGGTATCAGATGCTGCAGGGGCAATGGGAAGGTGAAGCACAGAAGGTATTTCTTTCATCGGCGGCAGCTGATCTGGAGGAAATGAGTGATGTGCTTTCTGAGCTGAACAGGATCCTTACAGACCTGCGGGATGCAAAAAACAGCTATGCGGCATGTGAGAATGAGGTGGATCAGCTGATCCGTTCTCTCCGGGTTTAGGAGGTGAGACAGATGGCGGAAAATACAGGATCAACGCTCCGGGTTCAGACACAGGGTCTTGTGGATGCTGCGGATGCAGCCGATCAGCTGATCTTATCACTGCAGAGAAGCCTGAAAGATCTGGATACGTGTATGCAGGGAACATCTTCGTACTGGGAAGGAAAATCCGGAGATACCTGCCGAAAGGCTTTCCAAAGTGTGCGCGAAGAAGCGGATATTGTAGTTGCGCGTCTGAGAAAGCATCCGGAAAAGCTGCGTGCCATGGCGGGAACCTATGTGGAAGAAGAGCACGCCGCGGTCGCAGAGACGCAGAAGAAGCAGCTGGATCCGGTCTTCATGTAAGAAGGCAGTCTGAATACGTCAGAAAGAGGCAGCAGCAATGAAGACAGCACAGGAAATTTTTCTCCGGTACAAGGACGCACTGGAGGGAGTCGAAGAAATCAATCAGATCGCCGATGAACTGAACCGGCAGGAAGACATCGGGGAAACGATCCTCACGGAAATGTACGCTGCCTGGGAAGGCGGGGCAGCTGTGATGTTCACGCAAAAGTGGAGGACGCTTCTGGAGAGAGCGGAGAACCTTTCCCTGAGAATGCGGGAACAGAGCGCGGCGATGGAGGAAAGGATCCTGCGCATACGGATGGCTGATCTGGAGGCGGCTGCGCTCGCCAGAACAAAGAACGGAGAGTAAAAAAGAAGGATCTGATGTCATACGTCAGGAAAACACAGCTGTTTATCAGGAAAATACCTGCCGGATGACATGAAGTAATACAATCACAGACATAGAGAAACACAGAAACCGGTCACAGCAGCGAAAGAAAAATATCCGGTCGAGAAGACGGATCCTGTAAACAGGAAACACATAAGGAGGAATAAAAACATGGCGGAAATCAAAGTAACATCATCAGTTCTCAGAAACAAAATGAGTGAGCTTCAGAATCTGAATTCTCAGTATAAATCAGCATTGCAGGAGCTTCGTACGGTAGAAAACACGCTGGCTTCCATGTGGGAAGGCGAGGCGAAAGAGACGTTCCATACCGCTTTTACGAATGGAGCTGCCCAGATGGAAAATTTCGCAGGTGTAGTAGAAAACTATGCAATGACACTGGGAAATATCGCCACCGAATATGAAAATGCGGAGAGCAGAAATGTCCAGATCGCAATGAGCTGATAAGAATACAGCGCAGAATATGAAACAGACAGAGCAAAGCCAGAATAAAACAGGAGAATGATCATGGAAGGAATTATCAGAGTAACAGCTGCTGAGCTGACAAATAAAGCAAATGAATTTCAGAATATCAACGAGCGGATCAGAAATCTCACAAACAGCATGACATCAGCAATCGAATCCCTGAGCGGAAGCTGGCAGGGTGAGGCAGCGACGGCATATCAGAATAAGTGCCGGAATCTGCAGGAAGACATGCGGAAAATGTACAACATGGTGAAGAACCATTCTGAAAACCTGATCGAGATGGCAAACGTATACAGCACGGAAGAGGAGAAAAATGTACAGGCAGCACAGTCTCTTCCTGGAAATATTTTCACCTGATCGAATCAGACAGATCCGCTTTACAGCATATGAATCAGGGATATCGTTTCTTTCAGCCCGGAGAGTTCTCCGGGCAGGAAGCGTTGAGGCAGTTTCTATTGTGAGATCGGAGAGAAAGAATGGCATTTTGTGATCAGTGTGGAGCGTCGGTTTCCTACGAAGATGTACATTGTCCGCGATGCGGCGCGCTGCTTCCCTGGGCCTCGGATGAATGGGATGAGGATTTCCGGGAAGAACCGGACAGCTTTTCCGCTGGTAGTGACGATCCATGGGGCCGTTATGGTACAAATACAGATCAGGACCGCCGTTTTCAGGATACATACGACGGATACGGAACGTCAAAGAACGGCAGACGAAACAGAGATGAGAAGGATAACAACAGTCAGGTGAAGGTACTGGCGATCATTGCTATTTGTATCGGCGTGGGAGTGCTGGGAATGGCACTTGGCGTGTCTGCTTATATGAAAAAGAAAGACAGGGCGGCGACAGAGGCAGCCATGACACAGACGGCAGAGATTTCTTCCGTGGGGGATACCACTCCTATTCAGGCAGGTACTTCCCCCGATATTGTCGTTACAGCACCTCCGACGGTCACGCCGACACCGACCCCGACCCCGACACAGATCGCCACACCGACGCCGACACCGGTCCCGGTAAGAACGGTCACGCCGACACCGGCTCCGGTCGTTCAGACACCGGTGCCGACACCGGTCGTTCAGACACCGGTACCGACGCCCATACCACAGCCCACAGCTGCCCCGCAGCAGCCTGAACCGGCTCCGCAGCCGGCAGGATCTGCATCGACAGAAGGTCAGATTTTCCCGGAGAGCAGCAGCCGGCTGCTCACGGATGCAGAGATCAACTCACTGAATGCAGATAACGTTCAGTATGCGATCAACGAACTCTATGCGCGTCACGGACGGATCTTTGTGAGTCCGGAATGGGCGGCATACTATTCCAAGTTTTCATGGTATACACCGTCGCTGACAAAGGAGCAGTGGGATGCGATCGGCGGCGATAATATATTCAGCGATATTGAAATGCAGAATCATAACCGTCTTGCCCAAAGACGTGATGCTCTGAAATAACAGGTGGAAGCTATGATCAATAATAAGAACAAAACGCTGTTTATTCTGTCTGCGATAGCTGTGGCTGCGGCGATCGCTTTCAGTGCTTTATATGTCTATGCACAGACGCCGGCCAACAGGGCCCGTGCGCAGCTTGCGCTGGGACAGAAATATCTGGCGGATATGGAGTACGACAAAGCAATACTGCAGTTTGAGAACGCAGAGGCGATCATGCCGAAAACGGAAGAGACAAGCGAGCTGCAGGCACAGGTATATACGCGTCTCGGCGATGCGTATGAGCAGAAGGCCGTAGAGCAGTCTCACGATACCAGTATCAGTCCGCAGGTGGTGGAGGAAACAAGACAGAAAGCACAGGATTATTATGCTTTGATCCCGGTGATCGTTGTCAATCCGCCGGCGGATCCGGTAAAGGCGCCGGAATCCGGAGCGACAGAGACACCGGTGCCGGCTGAAGCATCGGAATCAACAGAGACACCGGTGCCGGCTGAGATTTCAGAGTCGGCGGAAGCATCGGATTCAACAGAGACATCCGGGCCGTCAGAGACATCGGATTCGACAGAAACGTCGGACTCGTCAGATGCATCAGAAACGTCTGATTCGTCAGAGACGTCAGAAACGTCGGAATCAACAGAGACACCGGTGCCGGCTGAAACATCGGAATCGCTGGAAACATCGGAACCGTCAGAGACATCGGAATCGACGGAGACGCCGGAACCCGGAACAACAGAGACGCCGGAGCCCGGAACAACAGAGACGCCGGAGCCCGGAACAACAGAGACGCCTGAACCCGGAACGACAGAGACGCCGGAACCCGGAACAACAGAGACGCCGGAGCCGGCAGCAAAATCCGTGAGAGAGATTCTTCTTGAGTACCTGCTGAATACGGTTATTGCCGAAAAAGGAAAAGCGGGTACTGCCGTGGAGATCACTCTGGGCATGGAAAATAGTCAGTGGAAATATGACTATCAGGGCGGTACGGGTGTTCTGACTTATACGATCGAGGATATGAACAAGGATGGAACAGACGAACTGGCCGTCATATATCTGGAAGAAGCAGAGAGAGAAAGCAGCGATGCGGAAGGCTCATCTGATGAGGATGGCTGGGCAGTCCTCATGGATGTATACACTGTACATGGTCAGGAAGCAGCTCCTGTTTCCATCGGAGAGCGGCTGGCGGATGTGTTTGGACAGCCGGCAGAAAACCTGCGTGTTTTTCTGAAACGGCTTGACAGCGGAACACGGGTCATCAGCTTATACACAGCCAATGCAGGACCGATCGCGTCCGGGGTATTTACCCGTTTCACAGACTGTAAACTATCCGGGGAAACAATGGAAAGGAATCGCCTTAAGGGTTCAGGTTCCTGGATTGAACAGGGAGAGATACAGGAGTGGCTGGACGCCTACCGGAATGCGGGCATCACGGAAATCAAAGAAAAGGAAGGCATGTTCCCCGGAATTTCGTATGATGAACCCGGTGTGCAGGATCTTCTGAGACTGGACATCTCTCTTCCGTCCGATGCAGCTTCGGACTGGGGAGCATTTGCGAACGAAAAGCATACTATCAGCGGCAAATTCTGGGCGGCGTATGATCCCGAGAAGATCCAGGAAGAACTGGACTGGGCAAAAGCCGGAAATACCGAACCGCTGAATCCGCCGGCACCGACACCGGAGCCGACACCGGAACCGACAACC
>CACZSZ010000169.1 GCA_902783945.1 uncultured Lachnospiraceae bacterium | reverse complement strand
TGCGTTCATATCCCGGACACTAAGTCTGCGTAAACCGTGGATCTCAGCTTCGTTCCTTTCAGAATGCGCGCTTACAAAAGCATGTGGGCATCGGCGGTGATCCTGTATCTGAAAGAGTAACAGGATATTACAAACGATACGTGAATGCAAAGCCGTCCCTTGTATATATAGTAAGCTATGCATTGTTGACGCTTTTAGGGACTTACGGGATCCACTGCCTACGCAGACTTGGGATCCGGAATATGAGCGTATCGTCCGGAGAATATTCCGGATCCCTAGTCGGAGTTGGCAGTCAGCCCGGAAGACCGTTGTCAACGCATAGCGGATATATATACAAGGGGCGGCGTAGCCTCACGAATTATTAATGAATGTACACATTGAGAAACATAGAATTTGACAAACATCACTTTGGGAGGGAGAACATGAACACGGAAATCACCTTGGATACGCATTATCTTGAACGTTTGGCGGAACTGTATCCTACGATCGCGAGGGCATCGACGGAGATCATCAACCTCGAGTCGATCCTGAGGCTGCCGAAGGGAACGGAACATTTCATCACAGATATACACGGAGAATACGAGTCCTTTTCCCATGTTCTCCGCAACGGATCCGGTTCTGTAAAGAAGAAGATCGACGAAGTTTTCGGACATACGTTTTCCGAGAAATCCAAACAGGCGCTGGCGACACTGATCTATTATCCCAGAGAGAAAGTGGCGCAGGTAAAGAGAACAGAAAAGAACATCGACGACTGGTACAGGATCCATCTGTACCGGCTGATCGAAGTCTGCAAACAGACCTCTTCCAAATATACGAGATCCAAAGTGCGAAAAGCCCTGCCGGAAGATTTTGCCTTTGTCATCGAAGAACTGATCACGGAGAAGCCGGAAGTCCTGAACAAAGAAGAATACTATAACACGATCATCGATGCGATCATTGAAAACGGACGGGGAGAACAGTTTGTCATCGCGCTCTGCTATCTGATCCAGCGCCTGGTCGTGGATCATCTGCATATCCTCGGTGATATCTATGACCGCGGACCGAGTCCAGACAGGATCATGGAGAGACTGATGAAGTATCACTCCATGGATATTACATGGGGAAATCACGACATCCTGTGGATGGGTGCGGCGGCCGGCTCTCTGGCCTGTATCGCGACGGTCGTCCGTATCTGCTGCCGGTACGGCAATCTGGATATTCTGGAAGACAGCTACGGAATCAATATGCTTCCGCTGGCGACGTTTGCCCTGGAAACTTACGGAGACGATCCCTGCAGTGAATTCCATACAAAAGGTGACCGCCCTCTGGACAAGGTAGAGACATCGATCAACGAAAAAATGCACAAGGCTATTTCCATCATCCAGTTTAAGCTGGAAGGACAGCTGATCAAGCGGCGGCGCAGCTTCGGAATGGATGACAGGCTTCTGCTGGATAAGATCGATTACGAAAAAGGTACGATCCGGGTCGACGGGAAAGAATACAAGCTGCTGGACAAGAATTTCCCGACGATCGATCCGCAGGATCCGTACAAGCTGTCTCCGCTTGAGAAGATGATCATGGAGCGTCTGCAGAATGCCTTCCTGCAGTGCGTGAAACTGCGCGCCCATATGAATTTCCTGCTGAGCAAAGGCAGCCTGTTCCTGGTATACAACAACAATCTGCTGTACCACGGCTGCATGCCGCTCGACGAACACGGAAAACTGAAACATGTCAACGTGTATGGGAAAAAGTATTCCGGAAGAGCCCTGTACCTGGAACTGGAAAAGCATGTCCGCAAGGCGTTCTTTGCCGTAGATGAAAAAGAACGCGAAAAAGGCAGGGACATCCTGTGGTATATCTGGAGCGGTCCGGACTCTCCCCTGTTCGGCAAGACAAAGATGGCGACCTTCGAGAGATACTTCCTGGCGGAAAAAGAGACACACAAAGAGAAGAAGAATCCGTATTACGAATTGATCAACGACGAGAAGGTCATGAATAATATCCTGAAAGAATTCGGTCTGGACGAGAATGCGCATATCGTCAACGGGCACGTTCCCGTACAGCAGAAATCCGGCGAGAGTCCGGTCAAGTGCGGAGGCAAGGTCCTGGTAATCGACGGCGGATTCTCAAAGGCTTATCAGGGCAAGACCGGTATCGCGGGCTACACACTGATCTATAATTCCTACGGAATGCGCCTGGTCGCCCATATGCCGTTCTCTTCGACAGAGGAAGCCATCAATAACGAGACCGATATCCATTCCGAGCCGATCAGCGTCATGCTGGCTCCGCGCCGCATGTATGTTGCGGACACCGACAACGGCAAGCGCCTGCAGGAGCGCATCGGCGAGCTGAAACAGCTGCTGGCGGCCTACAGAAGCGGTTTGATCGCTGAGAAGCAGTAAGACGACCGCATTCTGACGGAATGCATACCTCATAAGTCGACTGTTGAGGTCTTGCATCCGGAAGAATGCAGCAGCCTGTGTACAGGAGTATTATCTACATATGAAACTGCAGAATAAAGACCACTTCCACGGAAGTGACCTGGAAAAAATCGAAGAAGTATACGGCATCCGGAAGGAAGACATCATCAGTTTTTCCGACAATGTGAATCCGCTCGGGATCTCGCGCCATCTGCGGGAATCCCTGAGTGCCCATCTGGATGCCATCACCTCTTATCCGGACAGGGAATATAAGGAACTCCGCAAAACGATCGCGGGATATATCGGCAGCCGGATGGAATGTATTGCGGTGGGAAACGGATCCACGGAACTGATCTCGCTCGCCGTGCGTGTGCTCCAGCCGAAAAGGGCGCTGCTCCCAGAGCCGACTTATTCGGAATATGAGAGAGAGATCACGCTGGCCGGAGGAGAACTGGTGCGCTGCGAACTCCGGAAAGAGAGAGGCTTCCGGCCGGATATCGACGAACTGGAAGAGAAGCTGACAGAAGACTTTGATCTGCTGATCCTCTGCAATCCGAACAATCCGACTTCACAGGCGATCCTGCCGGATCAGATGCGCCGGCTGCTGGAGATCTGCCGGAAAAAGAATGTATTTGTCATGGTGGATGAGACGTATGTGGAATTTGTGCCGTCAAAGGGCCTCCGGCCGGGGGACGGCGTGACGTCGGTGCCTCTGACAGAAGAGTTTGAAAACCTTCTGATCCTCAGGGGCACATCCAAATTCTTTTCCGCACCTGGACTGCGGCTGGGCTATGCCGTGACAGGAAATGCGGATCTGCTCGCAAAACTCGGGAAGCTGCAGAACCCATGGACGATCAGTTCTCTCGCGGAAATGGCGGGCCGGCTGATGTTCCGCGACGGGGAATACATCCGGCGCACGCGGGAGGCGATCTCACGGGAGCGAAAGCGGGTGTGCGGGATACTGGGCAGCTGGGACAGCGTAGAGTTTTTTGAGCCGGCTGCCAATTTCGTGCTGGTGCATATCCTGAAGGAAGGTGTGACCGCAGGCAGTTTGTTTGATCACTGTATTCGGCAGGGGCTGATGATCCGGGACTGTTCCACGTTTGCTTTTCTGGATGAAACCTGGTTCCGGTTCTGTTTCCGCACGCAGGAGGAGGATGACCGGCTGCTTGCGGCATTGGAGGAGGTCCTGAACTGACGGCGGCAGTCCAAAAACTGAAGAACCGAGCGGCAGGACAGATAGGAAAAGTTGAATTCAGTACAGATGTAGGGTATACTTGAACTGGTATGAGTACTTCAGATAAAACACCATATTTTGTATATGACCTTCCCGGACTTCTTTTTTCCGAGGAGAGCTTTTCGCTGCAGATACCCTGCGGCGAGCAGTGGAGATCTTCCTTTGTGATCCGCACCGAAGACGGCAGTACAGCCGCGGGACGGATTTCTTCGGACAGCCATCGGATCCTGCTTGCTGCCGATTCATTTGAGGGGGCGGAAGAAAAGATTCTCTTCGGTATAGATACCCGCGGCCTGAAACCGGGGGAAGAGATCAGCGGAGAGATCCTGATCAGCAGCACCTGCGGCGAGTATACGATCCCCGTCGCGGCTGTCATCGTCAATCCTGCCGAGACAGGTTTTGACCCTCAGATCAAAACGCTGGAGGATTTCGAACAGCTCTGCAGGAAAAACATGCGGGAGGGATTTCATCTCTTTACCAATCCGGCTTTTCCGAAGATCCTGAACGGCAAAAATGTCATTTATCTGCCGCTGTACAAAAGTATGTCCCGGAATCCCGTCACGTATCAGCATCTGGAGGAATTCCTGATCAGCACCGGCAAGAAGGAACCGATCATGCTGTCTCTGGACAGACAGCAGAAAGCGGTCTATCACCTTGATGTTTCCCAGAAGGATACGCTGTATGTGTACAAGAATAACTGGGGATATCTGCACATTTCCATTGAGGTGGAAGGGGATTTTCTGGAAGTCGAGAAAAAGTCCTTTACGGCGGATGATTTTATCGGTAAGGTGTACGGCCTCGAGTATATCGTACACCGCGACAGGATCGGAAAGGGCCGCGTATTCGGAAAGATCAGGATCCGTACGATCCATCAGGAACTTGTATATGAAGTAGAGGCTTCTTCACGCGATGAGTCTGAGATCCGTCCCGCAGCCGTGAGGAGCCGGCGGATCTCCTGGCTGATCCGTGATTATCTGAAACTGCGTCTGCACCGTCTCGATTACCGGACCTGGCAGGACACGTCGGCACTGACCGTAGGTGAAATGCTCGAAGAAGATCCGCGCGACGTGCTGGCAAAATTATATAATGCCTATCTGTATTACACACATGATGACAACGCCAAGGCCATGGAAGCGCTCTGGCCGATCAAGGACGGGGATATCCTGACCGAGACGTCCGAACAGGAAGCGATTTATCTCTGGCTGGCGAAGAAGATCAATCTTCTGCCGGAAGAAAACAGGGATCTTGTGCCGGTCCTGAAGCGGTTCTGCCGCGAACAGCCGGACAACTATACACTGCTTTATCTTCTGCAGCAGGAGACCGGTTCGGATATGGCGGCTCCCACAGAGAGACTGCAGCAGCTCGAAGACTGCTTCGATGCCGGATGCACCAGCCCGTTCCTCTATGAGGATGCCTGGGAAATGCTGACAAAAGAAGAAGCTCTTCTGCGGCGCCTTTCTCCCTTCCTGATCCAGGTTCTCTGTTTCGGACAGAAACAGGGAATGATGACAACGGGACTGCTGAAGAGAGCCGCGTTCCTTTCTGCCAATCTCAAGACATATAACGGCACGGTTTACCGCCTGCTCAGCAGGGGATGGCAGACCGATCCGGAAGACGAGATCCTAGAAGCAATCTGCCAGCTTCTGATCAAGGGTGAACCCATGCGGCGCGAGTGTTTCGAGTGGTATGCCCGCGCGGTGGAACGGGATATCCGTATCACACGGCTGTATGAATACTTCATGGAGACCTACGACGCGCCGGCCAAAGAGACGCTTCCTCTGCCCGTGCGCATGTATTTCGCCACCAATATCAATACCCTTGGGGAAAAGAAACGCGCACTGCTGTATGCCAGCGTGATCCTCCACCAGAAAGAAGATCCGACGGGATATACGAATTATGCAAAACATATGTACAGCTATGCGCTGGAGTCTCTGCGGCGCGGCAGGATCAACAAAAATTATGCCATCCTGTACGAGCATTTTTTCAGTAAGCCGGAAGATCCGGAGATCGCATCGCTGATGACCAGGGTTCTGTTCGTGCAGCGTGTGACCGTAAAGGATAAGGATATCCGTCAGGTCGTAGTCTGTCATCAGGCACTGCGCAGAGAAGAGTATTATCCTGTCAAGGAAGGTGTCGCGTATCCGCGCATCTATACCGAAGATGCCTGTCTGCTTTTCGAGGACGAGAAGCATCTGCGGTTTGCTGCCAGTGTGACCTGCACGAAGGAACCGCTGTTCCGTGTGCGGGATATCGCGCAGGCCTGTATGTATCAGGCTGTGGATGATCCGGGGCTGGAGCTGTATCTCTGCAAAGAGAAGGCTTTTCAGATGGATGTAAACAGCCGGTCAGTAGAAGATTACCGTATGGCGGAACGGAACTCGGCGTTCACGGATGCCTACCGGCAGATCATCCGCAGGAAGCTGCTGGAATACGATCTGGCCCATCCGGACCGTGAACTGGCGCCGGATGCCCTGCCGCCGCATAAGATCGATGACTACGCCGAAGCGGACAGCGCCGCACTCGCGCAGCTTCTGATCCGCGAGACACGGTATGAGGATGCTTTTTATATTATTTCCGAATACGGATACGAGCGGATCCCGGTCGACCTTATGCTGCGTCTTGCCAGCAGACTGATCAGGAACAGGGAATATGCGTACGACGAGGAGCTGCTCTGCCTGACGGGGTACGTGTTCCGGCAGGGAAAATATGACGAGGTCATGCTCCGGTACCTGTGCATGTACTATGAAGGTTCCGTGCGCAGTCTCTGCCATCTCTGGGAGCATGTCAGCGGTTTCCAGCTGGATACGCTTCCGCTGGAGGAAAAAATCCTGCTGCAGGCCATGGAGACAAAACAGTTCCCCGAACACGAGACGGAGATCCTGCGCAGCTATATCGGCCAGCCGGGCAGACAGGATGTGATCGCCGGGTATCTGACCTATCTGTCGGAGTATTATTTCCTCGGGGGAAGACAGACGGCCGGAGCTGTATTTGCCGCGATCGAACAGGCGATCCGCCAGGGGGATCTGGAAGAGGATGTCTGCAGGCTTGCTCTTTTGAAGCATTATGCCGAAAACGGGATACCTTCACGGAGTGCGTCCGGAAGAAAGCCGTATCCGTATCAGATGGCAAAAGACCTGCTGAAGCAGATGAACGATAAAGGATACCGGTTTGAGTTTTACCGGAAGCTGCCGTCCAGGCTGACACAGGCTTATCAGGTCGAAGATAAGGTGTTCATCGAGGAACAGCTGACACCGGAATCCCGTGTGATCCTGCACTATCAGCTGACAGAACAGGACGGACAGCCGGGAGAGTGGATCAGTGAACCGGTGAAGCATGTGTTCGGCGGGATCTTTGTAAAGGAATTCCTGCTGTTCTATGGGGAGACACTGACGTATTATCTCCGGATCATGCAGAAGGGGGCGATCCGGAATACAGATACGTACGAGATCTCACTGACAGAAATGGATACATCGGGAAATACCCGGTACAAACTGCTCAACCGCATGCTGGAGGCACAGGATCACGGAGATGAGGAAGAACTCCGGAGAGCCTGGAAGCAATACAGGGGACAGGAAGAAGCAGTGGAAAAGGGTCTTTCTCTGATCAGGGAATAGAAACGGGGAGAACCAGGGGTTTAGTGTATGCATAATGTAATTGTTGGAATCGACCTGAACAGAAAAGCACCGCAGATCTGTTACTATGACCGCCGCACCAAGGATACGCAGACGGCGCCGATGAAAAGCGGAAACGAGGATATGTCGTATCAGGATATCCTGGAAAAGCTGGACGAGATGACAGAGAGCAGTGCGCTTTCCGACGAGAAGCGCCAGAGCATGATGCGGGATCTGGAAACACAGGGGACAGAGCTGCTGATGCGCACCTTTATGACGCTGGGGATCGAAAAACCGGGACGGCAGATCGACGGGATCATGGTGACGGCGGAGGTGCTGACCCGTCCTCTGGTTACGCTGATCCAGGGGGTGTACCACAATCTCGGTATCGACAGAGAACATGCTTTTATCCAGGATTACAGGGAGAGCATGTACTTCCATACCATGTATCAGAAGCAGGAACTGTGGACCAGGAATGTCGGACTGTTCCAGTTTTCCGGCAGAAGCGTCACCTTCTACTCGATGGGAATGGATAACATGACGCGTCCGATCCGGGTGCAGATCGAGGAAGGGATCACGATCCATCTCTCGGAAGACCGGCGGAAATGGGATGAACAGTTCTACAATATGGCCAATGCCTCTCTGCGGCAGAATATGTATACGAGTCTGTTTCTGATGGGCGACACATTTGACAAAAGCTGGGCCGGACGTTCGATCGGCCTGCTCTGCAAGGGCGGACGCAAAGTGTTCGTAGTCGACAATCTGTTTGCCCGGGGGGCCTGTTATGCGGCCCGTGAAAAGACAGAAGGCAAGCGTCTGGGGGACTACCTGTTCCTCGGCGAGGAACTGGTCCGGACAAATATCGGCATGGATATGATCATTCAGGGGGCGGAGACGTATTATCCTCTGATCTCTGCCGGCGTCAACTGGTACGAGACGGAAAAGACCTGCGAGTGCCTTCTGGCAGGTCCGCCGGAACTGGTCTTTACCATCAGCAATATGGAAGACGGGATGAAGCGCCTGTCGCGCATGAAGCTTACCGGGATGCCGGAGCGGCCGCCGAAGACATCGCGGATCCGTATGCATCTCTCCTATGCTTCGCCGAAGCGCTGTGTGATCGAGGTGGAGGATCTGGGATTCGGAGAATTCTACCCCTCTTCCGGCAGAGTGTGGCGCGAGATCTGGGAGGGCTGAGCAATGAGTACGACGATCCTGTGCCAGGTGGCACGTGCGGAAAATCCCTATTATCTGGAAGATGTGGATATGCACATCGGCTCGATCGAAGAACTCTGCTATTATCTGCAGAACCATCTGCCATTGGTGGATCTCTCTTTCTTCAGCATGCATCTGCTGGACTGGATCGAGGGAGAACTCGGTGCCGTACGGCTCGCCCAGACGCTGCACCGGATCCTGACGGAAGTGCCGGATCCGAAGCTGCTGGATCTCATTCTTCCGGTCATGCAGGAAGCTGGATGGCTGAACACGGAAGAAGAAAAAGCCATGCGCGAGGAATTGCGCGCGATCGATGAGCAGCCGGTCGCCGTGCGCATGAAACAGAAGGCAGATATGCTGGTCGCGTACAAAAAATACACGCGTGCGATCCGCACATACGAACTGATCCTGACGATGAAACAGACAGAAAAACTGGGCAGTGCGTTTGCCGGCTCCGTAAGTCACAATATGGGTGTCGTATATGCCAAACTGTTCCAGATGGATGAGGCAGCCTCCTGCATGAAGAAGGCGTATGAGCAGATGCATACAGGCCGTGTCCTCCATGATTATCTGTTCTGTGTGCGGTGCGGCGAAGGCAAAGAAGCCTATGAAAAGCTGGCTGAAGAACTGGGCGCTGATCAGGCACTGCGCGATACGCTGGATGAGGAAATGAAGCTTGTCGTCTCCGGGGCAGAGCCGGAAGATGTCGATAATACACTCCGCAGCTGGGTACAGGAGTACCACAGAGAGACGGGGCTGTGACAACATAAGGTGCTGTCGGGAGGAATAGAGTGCTTGATATTTGTTTACTGGGAACCGGGGGCATGATGCCGCTGCCGCAGCGTTTTCTGACCTCGCTTCTTAC
>CACZSZ010000168.1 GCA_902783945.1 uncultured Lachnospiraceae bacterium | reverse complement strand
GGGAGTGACATCTGTCTTCGGCTCTTCCTGCCCGTCCATAAAGGTACCGCTGTCCAGCAGAGTCCCGTCATAGTTATTCCAGATCACAGTGTATACTGCAGGTTCAGCCACCGGTATCGGCTCCGGTTCCGGCTCTGGTTCAGGCTGGGGTTCCGGTTCCGGTTCAGGCTCCGCCCCTGTGTCCTGGATTGTAAGAACCATTCGAATGCTGTCGGGATCAATACCTTCCCGGGCTGCCTCTTCCGGTGTCGTTTCATCAGATTCCCAGGATTCTTCACTGTTTTCTGCCGTTCCCGGCATAAAACCGGCATACCAGAGTTCTGCTGTATAATCGCCCGGTGCAGCAGAGTACAGTGAATCCTGCGGAATATAAATGGATACTGTTTCTTCTTCCCAGACTCCGCTGAATTTTACTGCCAGCCTCTCTTCCGGCATTTCATGTGATTCATCTCCAAGCAGGAACGGGATTTCATTGTCTGAATAATCAGAACGGAAAGACCCGGCAAAGAAGTCCACTTCCAACTCACCCAGATCTGCCAGCATCAGATCAGAACACTGCACCGTGAAGTCTGTCCACTCCGCAGTCGGATCGATCGTAACTGTATCAGGCACGTCCAGAGTAAAGGAATAACTCTGGCCATCCTGATACCCCGATTCCTCAGCAGAAACGCTGATCATACTCTCAGGCACAAGCGTCAGAATCATCAGCAGCGAGAGCAGCACGCTCCCAATTCTTCCTTTTTTCATATCAAAACCTCCCTTCATATCCCTCGTAAAAACACGCAGAGAACCGGATCAGGTATGCAGCATCTTCTGTCCCGGCCGTCTCGCAGGCGGAATGCATGGCAAGTTGAGCCAAACCGATATCCGCAGACATTACCGGTACTTTTGTGCTTGAAATATTTCCCAGCGTCGATCCGCCGGGAACATCCGAACGATTGCTGAAATCCTGCACGGGGATATCCGCATTCCGGCAGATTGCATGAATAACCGCAGCTGAAGCGCCGTCTGTCGTATACTTCTGATTGGCGCTGTATTTCAGTACCAGACCCTTATTCATTATCGGTCTGTTCACAGGATCTGCTTTGTTTTCCGCGGCAGGATGCAGAGCATGTGCATTATCCGCGGAGACAAGAAAACTGCCTGCGATCATACAGTGATACTTTTCTCTCTCATAGCCCAGTCTAATACAGATCCGTTCCAGCACGTCCGCAAGAAACGTAGATGCTGCTCCCTGTCTTGTCGCAGACCCGACTTCTTCATTATCGAACACACAGTACAGTGAAATATGATCACAGAGTTTATTTGTCTTTGCCGCCGCCAGAAAACCCTGCAGCGTACCGAAGACGCACTCCAGATCATCCAGTCTCGGACTGCAGATGTATTCCTCCGCAGCACCGGTCAGAACTGGAGACATCCGGTTGTACAGGAACAGATCCTCGCCGAGGATATCCTCTTTTTCGCATCCGGCACTCCTGGCTTCGAGCTCCTGCAATTTTCCTTTTGCAGCAAAATCGCCAAAAAGCGGCAGCAGATCCCGCTGTGCATTCAGTTCCAGTTTTTTATTGACATCCCGGTCCATATGGATGGCCAGCGACGGAATTACCAGAAGATCTCTGTCTATCTTTATAAGTCTTGTTTCCGGACCGTTTTCCCCCTGTACGATCACTCTGCCCGCCACAGAAAGCGGACGATCCATCCAGGTGTGAAATATACCTCCTCCGTAAGGCTCTGTATTCAGCAATGTATAGACATCGTATCGCTGCGTTTCCGCATTCGGTTTCAGCCGGAATGCCGGCGAATCACTGTGGCTTGCCATGATCCGGAAGGTGTTTGCTTCCTTCTCCGGGACACAGAAAGCGATAAGAGACCCACCTCCACGCACTGTATAATACATCTTCCCGGGCAGCAGATCCCATGCCGTTCTCTCATCCAGGTAAACAAATCCATTGTCATGAAGAATATCCCTTATGCTCTGTACTGCATGATATCCGGTGGGACTATCTTTAATAAAATCAAACAGTTCTGCTATATGTGTTTCCATTCGATTCCGCCTTTCATGAGCAAAACTGACGAAGACAAACGCTCCTGTTTCAATAAAAGTCATTTAATTATCTGTCTAAATTATACTCGAAATCTCACATTATTACCAACAGTTTTCCTTTTGCGTCTACTATTAGTATTGCAATTATATAATCGCATATACTATATTAAAGATACAGATAATATATTGAACTTCATTTTTTAAAGGAGATCATTATGGGAAAATATGTTATTAAAGAAACAAAAAACGGCGGCTTTAAATTTGATCTGAAAGCCGGAAACGGTCAGGTCATCGCATCCTCCCAGGTCTACAAAGCGCTGAAATCCTGTAAGGGCGGCATCGCTTCTGTCACTGTCAATGCTGCGATCGCCGCAACAGAAGACCAGACTGTGGAAGGATATGAAAAACAGAAAAATCCGAAGTTCGAGATCTATACAGACAAAGCCGGTGAATTCCGTTTCCGCATGAAAGCGAAAAACGGACAGATCATCGCTACCAGCGAAGGATACAAGACGATGAAATCCTGTCTCAACGGAATAGCCAGCATCCAGAAAAATGCAGATTCTCCGACAGTAATCGAATAAACTGACCCGGTCTTGTTTTTGATCATCAGACAGGCGGGACCGCCGCAAATGATATGCTGTCTTCAGATAGAATTTTATATATCTATCCGAAGGCAGCATTTCTTTGAAAATCTTCCTAATAAAAAACCCCAGAACCCTTCTTAAGGATTCTGAGGTTTCAAGCCGGAAATCAGACTCGAACTGACGACCCCTTCATTACGAGTGAAGTGCTCTACCAACTGAGCTATTCCGG
>CACZSZ010000167.1 GCA_902783945.1 uncultured Lachnospiraceae bacterium | reverse complement strand
GGCATCTGACCCTGCTTTTGAATATATATTTTCTGATAGTATCATATGGATTTGATCCGGTGGTCGCAGAAGAAATACAATGTAAGTCCGGACGGGCCGAGATGTGTACCGACGACAGGTCCGATCCGTCCCATGATGACCTCACTGACCTTTCCCGTGTCCAGGACCATCTTTTTCAGTGCCTCGGCATCTTCTCTGCAGCTCCCGTAACAGATCAGCGCCGGATAATTGTCCGGGTTGTCGATCGTTTTTTCGAGAATATCACAGAGGCGGCGGATGGACAGTTTGCGTCCGCGTGCCTTTCCGATACTGACAAGTTTTCCCTCGTCATCAATATTGCCTACCGGCTTGATCTGCAGGGCCGTACCGAAGATCGCCGCCGTTTTGGAAAGACGGCCGCCTCGATTCAGATGCATCAGATCACTGATCGTCCAGTTATATGCAATATGCTTCTTTGTTTCTTCGAGCCATTTGGCATTATCTTCGATCGACATACCGGCATCGCGATTTCGTGCAGCATAATAGGTGTGATACCCCTGTCCGCCTGTCGCTCCGATACTGTCCACTACCATGATCCTGCGCTCAGGAAACTCTTCTCTCAGTTCATCTGCCACCATACAGGCATTGTTGTACGTGCTGGACAGCTGGGACGTAAAGCAATTGTACAGTATATCGTGGCCATCCTGCAGCAGCGGTGTAAAAAACTCGCGGTACCGCTGCGGTGTGATCGCCGACGTCTGGGCGAACAGGCCTGACTGGAGCTTGTTATAGAATTCGTCCAGATCCATATTGACATTATCGTATGTTGCATCAAAAACCTGCCCGTCTGTCATCGTAACTTCCATCGGGATCACCAGGATCCCCTCTTCTTCCGCATAGGACGGGATAATATCACATGCCGCATCAGTCACGACAAGATAATCTTCTTTTGCCATAAATCTTCTCCCAGGATTGACTTTTATGATCAGTTTCTTATACGATAAAGGTGGGGCTTACACCCATGTCAACAAAAAAATAAAAATTAAGAAGAAAAATCGAAAAGGAATTCCCTATGCAGCCATTATTATCCAAAGAATACACGATCTCTTCGGGAGAATTTGCCCGCATCTGCGGTGCAACACGCGACACACTTCGTTATTACGATAAGCACAAAGTCCTGATTCCCTGGAAAAACCCGGAGAACGGGTACCACTACTACAGCTATGCACAGATAGGCACGTTTTATTTTATCTCCACACTGCGAAGTCTGGACTTCCCGATCAAAAAGATCCGGGACTATCTGCTCACCGGCAACGACACCGGATTTCTTCCCTATATGAATATGCAGCTGGATGCTCTGAAGGAACAGCGCCGGGAACTTGACCGGAAGATCCGGCAGGTATCTGTCGTCACAGCTCTGGATTCACTGATCCTGAAGGCAGATTACGGTGTTCCCGTGATCAGCGATTTTCCTCCGGAGATCCGCTTCCGGGTCGCCCCGGTCTCTTCGGAGAACGCGTACTCTCTCTCTGATATCGCACGCGACATCCAGGACCACATCCATCTGTTTCCGGACATGGCCGGCTCCTTTCCGGCCGGAACAGCCATGGATGCCGACCGTTTTATGAAGGAAGACTACCGCTACATCAAAGTCGTCAGTCTCTCCTACGTCGATGACGCAGATCTGTATCTGCCTGCCTCACTGCGCTCTCATGCATCACCCGGCTCCATAGAAGCATGGGAGTCTGTCTCTGTGTTTTCCCTTCCCACAAGAAAGCTTGCCGCGATCGTGTGCAGGGATACGGACGGGGATATCCGGATCATGTACCGCAGACTTGCGGATTATATCCGCAGCAATAATCTGAAAATGCTCACCGATGTGTTCAGTGTCAGCATTGTGAACATCATGGACCCCGAACAGCGGAGACGCTATCTGAAATACATCTTTGTATGTATTGAATAACGGCTCTTCCATCCTATACTTTATATACTTTTAGAACCATAACAATAATCCTATGTTGTCCGTATGAAATAACGGCAGTATAATCGCAATATGGAAAAATTCAGTGTCAAAAAACCTTTTACTGTTCTTGTCGGCGTGATCATGGTGCTGGCCCTCGGCTTCGTCTCTGTCACGCGTGTATCCACCGATCTTCTTCCGGAATTCAGTTTCCCGTACCTTGTGGTGGTGGCGCCTTATCCCGGGGCCAGTCCCGAGCGCGTCGAGTTTTCTCTCACGGATCCTCTTGAAAATGCCCTCGGCACGATCACCGGTGTGAAGACCGTCACGTCCACCAGCAGTGAAAACTATGCCGTTATCCAGATGGAATTTGAAGACGGGACAAACATGGACAGTGCCATGGTCAAAGTATCCAGCGCACTGGATCAGCTGTCCGGCACGCTTCCCGAAGCGGCCGGTACGCCGACTATCATGGAGATCAGCATGGACATGCTGGCCACGATGTATGTTGCCGTGAACCGGGAAGGTCAGGATATCTATGAACTCTCCGATTTCATAAGGACCGACGTTGTACCGTATCTGGAGAGACAGGAAGGTGTGGCCGGTGTCACACCGGTAGGTCTTGTGGAAAAAAGTGTTCACGTCGAACTGAACCAGTCAAAAATAGATGCCTTGAATGACCGTATCCTTGAAAAGACAAATGAGGCTCTTGCGGATGCCAAGGACCAGCTGGATGAGGCACAGAAGACCGTTGACGAAGCCCAGGAAGAACTGGAGAAACAGGAAGGAGCCTTCGGCTCCACGCTCTCCGGAGCTGTGTTCGGACAGCTCAGCGGCATCGTCATCAATGCTGCAAACTCGCTGCGAGCACAGGCAAATTCCCTGATCGAACAGCTGAATGCCCTGAATCAGGCCGTTGCCGAGGCGCAGCCGCAGCAGACACAGGACCTGAATAATACGATCCTGCAGCTGCAGGAAGCAGAAGCCCTGCTTGCCGCTGCCCAGGAACAATGGAATGCCTC
>CACZSZ010000166.1 GCA_902783945.1 uncultured Lachnospiraceae bacterium | reverse complement strand
TTCCGAGGCGGATGCAGCGCTCGATCAGTTCCGCATCGTTGACCGTCCATACCGAGAACGGCGCAGCTGTTTTCCGAAGCTTTTCGACAAATGTTTCGCACAGGCAGCGATGCGGCAGATTGATGCCGGCAAGGTGATAGGTCCTGACAAAACGGATTGCTTCGTCCATCCAGCTTTCCGGAACGTCAAATGCGTCGAGGAGCACCCACGGGTCGTTCATCAGCGTGTCAAACTGTTCGGTGTAGCCCTTCTGACACTGTGCAAAATACAGCATCTTCCAGACCTCCTCCAGATTGATATAGATCCTTGCCTGTTCCGGCAGTTTCGAATCCCGCGCGATCTGCTCCGGCGACACGCAGCCGGACATGATCAGATGATCCTTATCCAGACCGCAAGCGGACGCCAGGTCCAGAAGATCATACAGCGCCCCCTGCTCCTTCATGTCGCAGTTGACGGACAGACCGGCTGTACGGATCTTGGCGAACGCTTCCATTACCCTGCTTTTCGACGGCATGTTTTCTGCGCTCACAGGATCATGCGACACATACAGATCCCCGTCCGGCCCCTTGTGGATATCGATCTCCACGATATCGGCGCCGAGCAAGGCCGCCTTGTCAATGCTTTCCAGCGAATCCCGTTCCGTGCCGTCACAACCGGAATGCGCTGTGATATAAGGTCTTTTCATGTCATTATTCCCTCTTCTGTCTGCCTCTGCGGGATTCCGCATCATCGTCCGATCAGGCTCCTGCCTTCCCATTCGGGATCCGGCTCCACGCCGAGGATCTCCGTCACTGTCGGCGCGATATCCAGAATGCTGACTCTGCCTTTCAGTTCTTTTCCTTTCTCAAACATCGGGCCGAAGCAGCACATCGGAATCGTCATGTCCTCCGGAACATTGTCGCCGTGGTTCCGGTCGTGCCCGCCGTGGTCCGCCGTAATGATCACGCTGTATTCACGCGGGAGCACGGAGACGATGTGCTCGATACATTCGGTCGCTGTTTTGACGCAGTCCAGATACTCCGGCGACATCCAGCCGTATTTGTGTCCGTATTCGTCCGTCATGCCGAGGTACAGAAAGCAGAAATCCGGCCGGAAGTTCAACAGGTATTCTTCACATGCTTCCGTCGCGGCTTCGTCCAGATTCCGCTCCTTCCAGTAGTTGTGGAGGTTCATCATCCAGCTGAACGCGACCGTGTTCCGGGAAGCGTACAGATCCCGCAGCTGCTGCCAGCTGTAAAAGATCGCGTTGACCTTGTTCGCCTGCGCCAGCACCTCAAACAGGCCGTTGACCGGATGGTTCATCGGGACAAACGTATTGGTGCTGACCCCGTGGCGCTCCGTCGGAACGCTGTGAAACAGCGACATGTGGCACGGAAGCGTGACCGGCGGGTCGGTCGTCTGTGCCGAATAACTGTAATTCCCGCTTTCAAAAAAACGCTGATAACGGTCGTTACCGCAAACGGGGATACTGTCCGGACGCATACCGTCCACCAGGATCAGCAGCACTTTGTTGCACATAAAACAGACATCTCCTCTTTCATCCTCCTGCTGCACTTCGGCATGCCGCGGCAGCAGACACCTTTCCTGCAGACCTGTCTCCGTTCAGAAATCCCGGATCTTCAGCCCGTCGTAGGCAAGATGCGCGTTCCTGCCGTAAAGTGACTGGAGCTTCTGCTCGAATTCGTCATGGAGCATCCCGCACTGATGTCCGATGTGTGTGGCGTAGATCTCCGTATCCGACGTCACCACGCCGTCCCGTACGAACCGCCGGATCATGCGGTCGAGCAATTCGCAGTTCAGGTGGGAAGAGTTTTCGGGCAGCGGTTCATTGCCGAAGGTGCAGTCGATGACCAGAAGATCGAGTGCTTTGCCCGAAAGGAACTCAAAGGTCGATTCCCGATACAAGCCGGTATCGCAGGCAAACAGGAAACGTTTCCCGTTCCGCTCAAACAGGTAGTTGAGCCCCGTTTCTCCAGGGAACTGTCCGCCGTGTGTCGCCCAGACCGGCGATACCGTCAGATCGTCCGTCTGATAGGTCTCGTACGCCCTGACCGGATGGAACGTCAGATGTTCCTGAAAGAACCGGGAATTCTTGATGAATTCCTCCGAAGGGCAGGCCGTCAGAAAACCATTTGCCTGATTCAGCCCCTCATACGCGGCTTCCGACAGCCATACGTTCATGGAGATCGGCTCGCTGCACATCCGAAGGTTTTCCCAGTTTGCATAGGAAAAATGATCGGTATGAAAATGCGTGTAAAAAGCGTTCCGCGTCTTCCGGAACGATACCCCGAACAGGCCTGCCGTATACGAGGTGTCCGGTCCGAGGTCGATCAGGTTGTATTCGTCGATCTGAAAGCCTGCGCGACCGCGGATATTTCTCCGATCGCCGCTTGCCCGCACTTTCCGACAGTATGCGCAGTCACAGAAGGGGCTTGGTACGAGCTGCGCCGCACCGGTTCCCATAAAAATCATATGGCATCCTCCGTTTTCACGCTCTGCCCGATCAGCTGAACGTGTAGAAATCATCATACTGGATAATGACCAGTTTCCCGAGCAGCGGGATCCTTCTCGCTTTGCACTGCAGTGCAAGGATGAACCCGCGGATAGAGAAAACGATGTTGTACAGCATCATCAGCATCATCAGAACGAACCCGATGACGTTCGGAATAAAGGAGACCACCGCCGCGGCGACCACCACCAGAAAG
>CACZSZ010000165.1 GCA_902783945.1 uncultured Lachnospiraceae bacterium | reverse complement strand
CATCTTCCGAGAGCGGGCGCCCGTCATCCCGGATCCGGAGGGTATTGTCTGAAAAAGAGATCCGGAGCTCTTTTTTTGCGTAGCGTATCCCGTTGGCCAGAATATTCGTAACGGCCCGTTTCATTTTGCTGATGTCCACGAAAATAAACCGGTCCTCGATGTGAAGCTCCACCTGCAGATCCCGCTTCCGGATTTCCGCTTCCAGTGTATCCAGACAGTCTCCCACCAGTTCGGCGACAGAGATCTCTTCTTTTTTCAGTTCATCCAGACCGCGGTCAGCCCGCGAGAGAGCCAGAATGTCATCCACCAGGCCGGTCATCTTGTCTGTCTCTTCTGTTATGACATCCAGTGCATGCGCTTCGTCAGTCACGATTCCCTGCCGCAGTCCTTCCGCGAAACCGCGGATCGACATCAGCGGTGTTTTCAGTTCGTGCGACGCATTTTCGAAAAAGCGTTTCTGTTTTTCCTGTTCCCGTTCGATGGCCCGGTCTGTCCGGCAGCCGATCCAGGTTGCAGCAGCGGTACAGACAGCCATGATCACGGCGAGAAGGATTTCCGTCAGCGAGATCATCCAGACTGCGGAGGTGACATTTACACAGTAGATCCGGATGTCCTCTGTCGGAGTGTTCTGTTCGTTGTTATATCGGAACGGGATCTGACAGATATAATAAATCTGGCCGCCAATTTCCGCCTGTACGATTTTTCCGGTTGTATCAGGGTGTTCCAGACACCAGTCGATCACCTGCGTCTCTCCGGAATAGTATTCCCATTCCCAGTCCCACTCACCGTCCATATAGCCGGATGAAGCCACAAAAGAAACCACTTCAAAAAGGGTATCGGTTTCCGTGCCGTCTTCCAGCCAGTAATCCCAGTTCTGATCGAGCGCATGGCCGGCACTTTCCCGGATCGCGGCTTCGGCCTTATTTCGTATGTAGGTATGCAGGAACAGATGAGCTGCCGCCAGTGTCAAAGCAAAAGAAACCGCCATGACCAGAAAGACCAGTCTGCCGATTTTTTTCTGTTTTGCTCCTGCTTTTGTCACTTCTGTGTTTCTCATGATCAGATGGTTTCAGAATCTTGCTGAATTTCGTCCAGCCGGTACCCGTATCCCCAGACTGTTACGACGGTGACCCGGCTTTTTGCCTCGCGCAGTTTCTTTCGGATACGCCGTACAGTCTCATCGGTAACACGGGTTTCCGTCTCTCTGTCAAAACCCCATACTTCGTCCAGGAGCGTTTCACGGGACACCGACTGGTCGGCGTGCTCCAGCAGGAATCGCAGAAAAGCCAGTTCCAGTTCCGTCAGTCCGAGATCCGTCTCATCGCAGAATACACCGTGACGGGAAGCAGAATATACCAGGTCTCCGTATCGGACTTCTTCTTTTTCTGCTTCCCCCGCATGTTCCATTTCGATCCGGCGGAACAGGGCTTTAATGCGCATGACCAGCATGGAGGGAGAAAATGGTTTGGTCAGATAGTCGTCACCGCCGGAAGTAATACCGATCATGAAGTCCGCTTCCGTTTCTTTTGCCGTCAGAATGATGATCGGTACGGAAGAGATTTTCCGCAGTTCTCTGCAGACCGTGATCCCGTCTGTTCCCGGCATCATGATATCCAGGATCACCATATCCGCAGGAAGGGCGGCGAACGCCCGGAGGAGTTCGTCACCCGTTTCAAACACTGTCGCTTCGTAGCCGGCTTCTTTCAGAAACACCGCAAGGATCTCCCGGATATTGGCCTCATCATCCGCGGCATAAATTCTTTTTTTTTCCATTTCCCCGATTCCTGTTTTTGAACGGTGGCTGTAAGTCGTTTATGCATCGACCTGAGCGGGCTCTTCTGCACCAGACTGTGCAGGCTTCTCTGCGTCATCCATTATGGAATCCTCAAAAGATTCCCACCAGTCTTCTGCGATCTTATCCTCAATCTCGGCGATACTTTCTTTTTCTTTCGAGATCTGGTCTTCCAGTTCTTTTATTTTATCATAAGCGGTGAGTAATTTGTCTTTTTCTTCAGAAGTGATCGTGCCGTCATCCACCAGTTTCTGCAGTTCCTCCTCGGTCAGAGTTTCTCTGAAGATTGCCGTGTCATCCCATTCATCGTAAAAGCCGCCGTACTCATACGGGTCATTATAGTAATCGTCAAAGCAGTCACCATAGCAGTAGCCAAAGCAGCCATCATGGTAATCATCATACCAGTCATCATAATCATTCCATTCGTCATACCAGCCTTCATATGTGTCATTTTCATCTGCCAGAACGAGCTGTGAACCGGCTGCCATCGTGCTGCCTGCCGTGATCACCAGAGCTGCTGTCAATACAGGGATCATTTTTTTCTTCATCATACTCTCCTCCTTATATGTTGCCGTGCTGTATTTTTGATTTTTTCTTTCTGATACGTACAGCCTACACAAAAAAAGAATCGGAATCCCCCGCGGGAATGTAAGAAAAATGTCACAGAAGTGTCAACGGATACGTTTAACAGAGCGGACAGACCGGCAGCTGCCGGAACCATTGTCAGAATCGGTGCAGAGCAGTATGATGGTAACAACTCCACACAAAATTCTACCGATATGAGAGCGTTGTCTGCTTCTCGGAGAACAGGTAAATGTTATGCTTTAGCTGTAACAGAGACTTGTCTTTAATTGTGTCCTGATCGGAGGCCTGCGGGGCCTGCCGGTCTGTGCCATTGTTGAAAGAGGGAGAATGAAAATTGGATCATAAGTTCGGAAATCGTTTATATGAACTGCGGATGAAAGCAGGCCTGACCCAGCGTGCACTCGCGGGGATACTGCATGTATCAGATAAGGCTGTATCCAAATGGGAAACGGGCGCATCCAAACCTGAAACACAGACATTACGCAGACTTGCTGAGATATTTCATCTTTCGGTGGATGAACTGTTAACCCTTCGGGAAGAGACTGGTACAGGGAAAAGCATTTCGAAGATCGTGCTGACGGGAGGTCCCTGTGCCGGGAAGACGACGGCACTCAGCTGGATCAAAAATGCATTTGCCAAAAAGGGGTATGCGGTGCTCATCATTCCGGAGACGGCAACAGAACTGATCACAGGCGGCGTAGCTCCCTGGACCTGCCGCACCAATGAACAGTATCAGGTTTTTCAGATGCGTCTGCAGGAGGAAAAAGAAAAGATTTTTGAAGAAGCCGCAAAGACGATGGCGGAGGATAAAGTACTTATCGTCTGTGACCGCGGTGCGCTGGACAACAAAGCCTATATGGATGAACTGGAGTTTTCCTGTGTACTGACGGAACTCGGTACAAATGAAGTGGAACTGCGGGATACATATGACGCGGTTTTTCATCTGGTAACGGCCGCCAAAGGAGCAGTGGAGTACTATACGACTGCAAACAATGAAGCGCGCAGGGAAAGCCCCGAACAGGCAGCGGCACTGGATGACAGAGTGATTGCGGCATGGACGGGACATCCGCATCTTAGGGTCATTGACAACTCTACAGAGTTCAAAGGCAAGCTCATACGTCTGATCGCGGAGATTTCTTCCTTTCTCGGTGAACCGGAGCCTATGGAGATCGAAAGAAAGTATTTGATTGAATATCCGGATGTTTCGTGGCTGGAAAAGCAGGAAAACTGCCGGCGTATCGAGATCATCCAGACATATCTGCATGCAGATAACGGGGAAGAGGTACGTGTGCGGCAGCGGGGAGCAGGCGGAAACTTTGTTTACTACGAGACGAAAAAGAAAAAGATCAGTGATCTGGTAAGAGTGGAAATCGAACGCCGCCTGACCCGGCGGGAATATATTAACAGACTTCTGGATGCTGACACAACATGCCATCAGATCCGCAAGACACGATACTGTTACACCTACGACAGCCAATACTTCGAAATAGACGTGTATCCGTTCTGGGATGATCAGGCAATCATGGAAATCGAGCTGCGGGATGAGAATACGGAAATAAGAATTCCGAAAGAAATAAAGGTGATCAGAGAAGTCACGGATGACGAAACGTTTAAAAACGCCGCGCTTGCCATGTCAGAAAGAAAGTGAAGGAGATCAGAAATTTCGGTTTTTGTGAGAATATGCTATACTTCTATTGTTACCAGAGAAAGATCAAAGGAGGGAAGTATCGTGCTGGAAATCGGAACAAAAGCACCGGAATTTACATTACCGGACCAGAATGGAGAGATGAGGTCCCTTTCGGATTACCGCGGGCAGAAAGTGATCCTGTACTTTTACCCGAAGGATATGACATCCGGCTGTACAAAACAGGCCTGTGCGTTCGGGGAACTGTATCCGCAGTTCCGTGAGAAAGGTGCGATTGTTCTGGGTGTGAGTAAGGACAGCGTGGCTTCCCACAAGAAATTCGAAGAAAAATACGGCCTGCCGTTTACGCTTCTCTCTGATCCGGAAAAAGAAGTGATCCAGGCATACGATGTCTGGAAGGAGAAGAAGAATTACGGCAAGGTCAGTATGGGTGTCGTCCGTACGACCTATCTGATCAATGAGGAAGGTGTGATCGAAAAAGCCTTCGGAAAAGTCAGGGCGGCCGATAACCCGGCACAGATGCTGAGAGAACTCGCATAAATATGTCCGTCGGGATGGAAGAATCGCAATGGAAATCGCAGCCAGACTGATCAGTGTTTTGACCGGATATATCTTCGGATGCTTTCTGACCGCCGAAGCAGTGGCAAAAAAATATGCACAGAAAAGTGCTTCGGAACTGGGAGATACCGGGAATCCCGGAATGGCAAATATCATGGCTTCGCTCGGCTTTGTACCGGGTATCCTTACACTTGCCGGGGATATCGGGAAATGCCTGGCGGCATCGCTGATCGCGTTTCTCCTTTTTAAACCGTATGGGAGGATCGTCCTTCTGTATGCGGGACTGGGATGCACGATGGGACATGATTTCCCCTTCTGGAGAAAGTTCCGCGGAGGAAAAGGGGTGGCAACGACATCTATCGCCACAGCCGTGTATTCTTTTCCATTGGGACTCCTGGCAAATATAGCAGGTATGCTGATCGTGTTTGCAACAAAGTATCTCTGTATCGGGGGGCCGGTCATTCCGTTGTCCTTTTCTGTTTTTATGGCTATAAGAGGAGACCGGGAAGCGGCGGCGGTCAGTCTGATACTGACAGGCTTGTCAGTCCGTGCTCATTTTTCATCAATGCAGGGCATCCGGACAGGGAAGACAAAAAAGAACGATGTTATTGCGGCGATACGGAAAAAGTATGCCGTTAAGCGAAAATGACCTGCGGCAGATGTTCTAATATCTGAGTCCGGGGTCTGAGTTGGAGGGATCCTATGTTTCAGTATATCTGGCCTATTGCGCTGGTGATCCTGTCAAATATCATTTACCAGATCTGTGCAAAAGCACTTCCTGAAGGTCTGAACCCGTTTGCTTCTCTGACTGTCACCTACCTGATCGGGGCTGCTGTATCCGCGGTCCTTTTCTTTGCATTAAGCGATGAAAAAAATATATTTAAAGAGTATGCCAGGATGAACTGGGTACCATTTGTTCTCGGAATAGTTATTGTGGGCCTGGAGGCAGGCTGGATCTATGCATATAAAGCAGGGTGGCAGGTCAGTACGGGCTTTATTGTCCAGAGTGCTTTCCTTGCGGCGGGCCTGCTTATTGCCGGATATCTGCTCTATCATGAAGCATTAAGTTGGAATAAGATTGTCGGTGTTGTAATATGTCTTATAGGACTGATTTTTATAAACTACAAATAAGGCGCGTTATGTGGCGGCTTAACAGAAAAAAGATACTTGGAACTGGAGTAGAACGAAAATGAAAAGAACACGTACGTTAGTTACCGGCGGAGCCGGATTTCTGGGATCCCACCTGTGTGACCGGTTAATACAGGAAGGCAATGATGTTATTTGTGTTGATAACCTGTTTACCGGGAAAAAGGATAATATCCGGCATTTGATAGGAAATCCTTATTTTGAATTTATCAGACATGATATGACGCAGCCATTGTATGTGGAATGCGATCAAATCTATAACCTGGCATGTCCGGCCAGTCCTATATGGTATCAGCGTGATCCTATTTATACAATTAAAACTTCTTTTTACGGGGCAATGAACGCGCTCGGTCTGGCAAAACGGACAGGCGCACGAATACTGCAGGCATCTACTTCTGAAGTATATGGGGATCCCAATGTTAATCCGCAGCCTGAAAGTTACAGGGGAAACGTAAATACGATCGGTCCCAGATCCTGTTATGACGAGGGCAAACGAGCAGCGGAGACGTTGTTTTTTGACTATCACAGGCAGCATCATGTTGATATCAAGGTGATGAGGATTTTTAACACGTACGGTCCGCGCATGGATGTTAATGACGGAAGAGTTGTGTCTAATTTTATTGTTCAGGCGCTTAATGATCAGGATATAACAATATATGGAGAAGGAAATCAGACACGATCGTTTTGCTATGTTGATGACCTGATCGAGGGAATGGTTCGCTTAATGAACAGCAGAGAAGGTTTTACGGGACCGGTTAATGTCGGAAATCCACACGAATATTCCATCAAGGAACTGGCACTTCTTGTAATTAAACTGACCGGATCCAGTTCCAGGCTGGTTTATGAGAAACTGCCGGCAGACGATCCGACAAACCGGCGTCCGGATATTTCAATTGCAAAAAAAGAACTGGGCAGCTGGAGACCAACTGTTGAGATAGAAGAGGGATTAACAAAAACGATAGAGTATTTTAGAACTCTTGAGAGGTCATAGAAGGTTTCCGTGTATCCGGATGACTGTCCCGTTCCGGGTATAAAAACTGAGAAGAATGGCAATAAGGAGACAGAGATAAAATGCAGTTATATCAGGGAAGACCGGACACAAATGAAGGAAGACTGGAACGGGAGATCAGAACGTATGATTTTCTGGACGGTCTCGGGATCCATTATATCCGCACAGATCATGAACGTGCCGATAACATGGAGGCGTGCAACGAGATCGATGCCGTTCTCGGCGTAGTAATATGCAAAAATCTTTTCCTCTGCAACCGGCAGAAGACGAAATATTATCTGCTCATGATGCCCGGAGACAAAAAGTTCAAGACGAAAGAACTGTCAAAACAGATCAACTCCGCCCGGCTGTCCTTTGCCGGGCCGGAAGACATGCTGAAATATCTGAACATAGAGCCGGGAGCCGTCAGTATTATGGGGCTGATGAACGACAGAGAGAATCAGGTGCAGCTGTTGATCGATGAGGACGTCCTGCAGGATGAATACATCGGCTGCCATCCCTGTGTCTGCACATCCAGCCTGAAGATCAGGACAGCGGATGTCATTGAAAAATATCTTCCCGCGACGGAGCACACCTACAGTGTTGTGCACCTGGTGGGAGAGGACTGATGATTTATTTTTTTGTCATGATCAACATAGCCGCATGTACTGTGTTCGGGATCGATAAATGGAAGGCTGTACACAAGAAGTGGAGGATATCTGAAGCGGCTTTGATGGGACTGGCATGTATTGGCGGATCAGCCGGCAGTCTCATTGGCATGTATGTATTCAGACATAAAACCCGAAAACCGATGTTCAGGTACGGGATCCCTATTATTCTGGTTTTGCAGATCATGGTGATTGTTTATCTGAAAAGAAGGGGATTCCTGATATTTCCCTAAAAACAGACATTTGCAGAAAAGAAAATGATATAGAGAAAATCGGGAAGATACGTATGGAGTCAGGGAGAAAATAAAAAATGCAGGAAATAAAATGCCCGCATTGCGGAGAAGTATTTCAGGTCGATGAGGCCGGATATGCAGCTATCGTCAGGCAGGTACGGGACAAAGAGTTTCATAAAGAACTACAGGAGAGACGCGAGCAGTTTCTGGCAGAAAAACAGGCTGCCGTTGATCTTGCGGCATCTGCCTTAAAACAGCAGATCACTTCGCTGCAGTCACAGCTGGAAATGGCAGAGGCCAATCGCAGACTGGCTGTTTCGGAGATAGAACAAAAAAACCTGGAGTCTCTTGCAGAAAAGGAAAAAGCCATTCTGCAGCTGGAAAACAGACTTCAGCTCAGAGATGACGAGGCGAAACTGGCGGAGCAGGCATTAAAAGAAACGTATGAGGAGCGGCTGCATCAGAAGGATGAACAGATTGCGTATTATAAGGATTTCAAAACCAGGCAGTCCACCAAAATGATCGGCGAGTCTCTGGAACAGCACTGTGAGATCAGTTTTAACCGGGTCCGGGCAGCCGGATTCCAGAACGCATATTTCGAAAAGGATAACGACGCCCGCTCCGGAAGCAAGGGCGATTATATTTTTCGGGATTATGACGAAGCCGGACTGGAATTCATTTCCATCATGTTTGAGATGAAGAATGAGATGGATGAGACGGCAACCAAGCATAAGAACGCAGATTTTCTGAAAGAACTGGATAAGGACCGCAGAGAAAAGAAGTGCGAATATGCCGTGCTGGTGTCCATGCTGGAACCGGACAGCGAGTTGTATAATGAAGGTATTGTAGATGTGTCATACAAATATCCGAAAATGTATGTCATCCGTCCGCAGTTCTTTATTCCGATGATCACTCTGCTGCGCAATGCGGCAAGGAATTCTCTGCAGTATCAGCGGGAACTGGAGCTGACCAGACAGCAGAATATCGATATATCACATTTCGAAGACGATCTGAAAGAATTCAAAGAGCGTTTCGGGCGGAATTACCGGCTGGCAAGCGAGAGATTCCGTAAAGCGATAGAGGAAATTGATAAAACGATCGATCATCTGCAAAAGACAAAAGAAGCGCTGCTCTCATCCGAAAACAATCTGCGGCTGGCCAATGACAAAGCGGAAGCTCTTACGGTAAAGAAGCTGACCTCAAAAAATCCGACGATGCGGCAGCGGTTTGAAGAGCTGGATCAACCGGAAGAATAGTAACGTGTAAAGTCCCGGTTTTACTTAAACAGGTCGTTAACAGGAGGTTTGAATATGAATTCCATGATGACACAGGAAGCGGAACAGACGAAGTCTGCAGACGAGTATACAGAAAAAGAAGCAATTGAACAATTCAGAAAGAGCAATTATCCCAAACCGTCCCTGACGGCAGATATTGCCGTGTTCGCGGAGCAGAACGGAGCACTGCGCCTGTTGATGATCAGAAGAGGCGGTCATCCGTTTCTGGGCTGCTGGGCATTGCCGGGGGGTTTTGCGGAAGAAGGGGAAACAATTGAGAAAACGGCGGCAAGAGAGCTGGAAGAGGAGACCGGCATAAAGGATCTTTCGCTCTCTCTGGTCGGTATATACAGTACACCGGGGAGGGATCCCCGGGGCTGGACGGTTTCTGCTGCCTATACGGTACTGCTGTCGGAAGGCACGATAAAAGCATCTGCCGGAGATGATGCTGCGGAGGCAGAATGGATCGAAGTGCAGGTCAAAGATGATGATATAGAAGTTCTGCTGCCTGACGGGGGCAGGCTTGCTTTTGACCATGGCCAGATCATCTCTGATTCGGTACGGTATCTTCTGAAAAACGGGCTGCTCAAGGGCGCTCCGCAGGAGGATAAACAGGATACCTGCGGTCAGGAATTTACTTTCTTCTGGAACGATGATGAAGAAAACGGCGTCTTCAGCAACTGGTACCGCAGTCCGTTTGTGGCGGATGATTTTGAATACAGCCATGTCGAACAATATATGATGGCCCAGAAGGCAAAATTGTTTCACGACGCGGAAACATATACGAAGATCCTGAAAACGGATAAAGCAGGAAAGTGTAAAAAACTTGGGAGAAAGGTAAAACCGTTTGACTCTGAAAAATGGGATGCGGCCAGGTATGAGATCGTCAAGGCGGGAAACAGGGCTAAATATGAACAGAATCCGGAGCTGAAGGAAGCCCTGCTGAAGACAGGTGAAAGCATACTGGCAGAAGCCAGTCCGAAAGATATGATCTGGGGGATCGGACTGGACCGGAAAACGGCAGCACAGACGGATCCGAAGGAATGGCCCGGCCAGAACCTGATGGGGAAGATCCTCACAGAACTGAGGGAAGAATTCAGGCTTCAATAATGAAGAAATGAAGAAAATTCCGAGAAAAAATGAATTTGCGTGGATACCGGTAAGAGAGGCCGTATATATGAATACAAAGACAACAAATCAAAATTAACGATTTGGAAGTTGTATTCAAAACAACAGAAAAATAATTCAGACAAAGGAGGAAAAGAAAATGTCAGAACTTAATAAGATCAATGATATGGAAGTCGAGAATGTTTCTGGTGGCAATGGCGGTTATAACAGCAATGGTTACCGCACCGTATGCGGACTGCAGACAGGATATCTGGCAATAAGAACAGCACCGACCTATGACTACAACAATGAGATCCGCGGATCGGAGCTGTACAACGGAGATCAGGTCCTCCTTCTGGGAGCACCGGTCGCCGGATCCGACGGACGGACTTACGTATATGTCCAGGCTGTCAAGAACGGTACACAGGGATATGTGAATGCCGGATATCTGGGATAAACAGCAGCCGGCAGAAGAAAAAACTGAATAGAGGATCACGGGAGGAGCCGAATCGGCTCCTCTTTTTTTGAAGCACAGATCCCGGCTGTAACCCCAAGGCTATTGTATTCACAATGGTCTGTTTTATAATGATGTGGTAAAGTGTATCATTGATAAAGAAAGCGGACAGGCAAATCGGTCTGCAAATGCAGGAGAGGAGATATTTTTTATGAAAATGAATAAGATTCATACGGATAAAGCACCGGCGGCAGTAGGCCCGTATTCTCAGGCCGTTATGATCGGCGGCATGGTTTATACATCAGGTCAGATTGCTCTTGATCCCGTTTCAGGAGAATTGGTCGGAAAGACGATCGAAGAGCAGGCGGAACAGGTCATGAAGAATCTGGTATCCATACTCGAGGAAGCAGGGACAAAACCGGAAAACGCGGTTAAGACGCTCTGTTTTCTTACAGACATCAATGATTTTTCCGCCTTTAACGAAGTGTATGCCAGATACTTTACAGAAAAACCTGCCAGGTCATGCGTAGGTGTCCGGGCGCTGCCGAAAGGAGCACTATGTGAGGTGGAGGTCATAGCTGTGGTCTGACCGGTCAATGAATGGAGGATGGGTCTATGAGTTATTATCTTTTGACAGAGACCATACAGCCATGTACGGCAAAGGAACTGCATGAAAGTAAGGACTGTCAATTCGCTGCAGTCCTGTCGCCTTCTGAATGGAAGCGTGAGCGCGAACAATTCGACATGGGTATCGAATTGGAACCGGATGCCGGGATCATTCACAACACGAAGGCCGAGGTCAACTACGATTCGCTTACCGGGACGTTCCTGCTCCCCGACCGGGAAAATCTAAAGGAACGGGATTTTCGATTTGCATTTGCACTGGATGAAAAAGGAATTGTGTTCATAGACGACAGCGGCAAGGCAGAACAGATGATCAATGCCATCCGCCGCACAAAGCGCTGGAGGAAACCGAGCCTTGAGAGGTTTCTGTACGATTTTCTGGAGCAGATCGTAGATAACGACCTGTCGATCATGGAGCGCTATGAAGCAGAACTGGATCAAATCGAGGATACGATCTTATCTTCTCAGGGGCAGGGAGACCTTGTGCGGGTAAACGAGATCCGCAGTGATATCCGTGAGCTGCTGGTGCACTATGAGCAGATCATTGATATGACGCAGGAGCTGGAGGAAAACGAAAACGGGTTCTTCAGCGAAGAGAACCTTCGCTATATCCACCTGTTCATGAATCTCATGGCCCGGCGGCATGATTCCGCCGTTTCTCTCCGTGATCACACCATGCAGGTGCGGGATCTATATAATGCACAGCTGGAAGTGCGGCAGAACAGAACTATGACGCTGCTCACGGTCATCACAACGATTTTTATGCCTCTGACACTTATAGCGGGCTGGTACGGAATGAATTTCCGGTATATGCCGGAATTGGAATGGCGTTTTGGATACCTTATTGTATTTCTGGTGAGTGTGGCCATCGTCATTTTCTGCCTGATCCTCTTCAGAAAGAAAAAATGGCTGTAGAGATTATGGCGCGACGAGTTCTTTGGTATTTGTAAGGAGATGGAGTTATGCCGTTTCAGATCATTCGAAATGATATAACAAAAGTCAGGGCAGATGCTGTCGTAAACACGGCCAATCCGCATCCTCAGATCGGCGGAGGAACGGACAGTGCGGTCTATAAAGCAGCCGGCAAAAGGCGGCTCCTGAAAGAACGGAAAAAGATCGGAGATATTCCTGTCGGAGAGGCGGCTGTGACGCCGGCTTTTTCGCTCCCCGCAAAATATATTATCCATACCGTCGGACCGGTCTGGATCGACGGAAGACACGGAGAATACCGGCAGCTTGCGTCCTGCTACAGCAAGTCTCTGCTGATCGCAGAAAGGCTGGGCTGTGAAAGCATCGCCTTTCCGCTGATCTCCACAGGCACATATGGATTTCCAAAAGATAAAGCACTGAGGATTGCTTTACATACGATCGCGGATTATCTCCGGGAATCCGAGATGGAAGTGCTGCTGGTCGTTTTTGACAGGAAGGCCTATGAACTTTCCTCTGAATTGACAGTAAGTATACGGCAGTATATTGATGACAATTACGTTATCGCTAAAGAACAGGAGTATTATTTATCGGATTACAGAACGGAAATGAACGCTCCTGTGTATGACAGGGATTCTTCTCTTCCGAAGGCTGCCGGTAAAGCAGGCAGAATAAAGAGAAAACAATCCTTACGGCCGCCCAGGGCGGACACCGGTGCGCTGCCGGTCAGTGAGATCCGAAAATCGGAAGAAAGCAGGGAATACTTCGGCAGTGCGGCAAATCTGGATGATATCATCCGGCATGCCGGCGAGGGATTTCAGGAATGCCTGTTCCGCCTGATCGATGAGCGGGATATGAAAGATCCCGACGTGTACCGGAAAGCAAATATAAGCCGTAAACTCTTTTCCAAGATCCGGTGCAATGCGGATTATATGCCGGGAAAAAGAACGGTTCTGGCGCTGGCTGTAGCTCTGGAATTAAACCTGGATCAGACAGTGGATCTTCTCAGCCGGGCAGGCTTCGCATTTTCCCCGGGAAGCATCTTTGATCTGATCGTAAAATATTGTATAGAAACCCGGACTTTTGATATTTATGAGATCAATGCGCTGTTGTTCGAATACGACCAGCCACTGTTGGGGAACACTGTCGGGGACTGACGGATTTATAACCAATCCGTATAAATACATCGCATAAAAGCATGTGCTTTTCCGACGAGTGTCTGATACGATTGCTTTCAGAAGAAGTGAAAAAAGCAGACTGATCGGAGGAAAAGATGGGAAAATACGAGGATAACCTGGAACTGATCAAAAAAGCTGTCCGGTGTGAACCGGTGGACCGTGTGCCGTTTGTGCCGTGTGCCAATGCCTACATGGCCAGAGCAAACGGTATTCAAATGAAAGAGTACATCAATAATTTTGAGCTTGCCTGCGATGCCAATCTGAAGGAACTGAACCGGATCGATGCGGACGGCACGCAGAATGTTATCTTTTCCCCGTATCTTCTGGGGACACAGTGGCTTTCCAAAACCGCCATCCCGGGCGTGGATCTCGGAGACGACGACATGTGGCAGGTCGTAGAACTGCCGGAAAACATGAAGTTTGAGGATTACCAGAAGATCAAAGATATGGGCTGGGATGCCTGGCAGAAGCAGTTCATCGCCGAAAAATGCAATGACAACTGGCATAATCTGGAGCCGTTCTTTGCGGCAAACCCGGCTGCCTATCAGAAATTTTATGAGGCCGGCTACCCCTGCACAGCGGATTTCCTTATGATCACACCGTTTGAATACTTCTGCGGCGGCCGCTCGCTGGAAGCGTTTCTGGTGGACGATCTGTTTGAAGAGCCCGAACTGATGCACGAGATCTTTGATATCGTTCTGGAGCACAACCTAAAACAGTACCGCAAACAGATCGAAGATACACATGCCACCGGCGTATGGATCGGCGGATGGCGCACCGGTCCGGACCTGATCTCTCCGGATATGTTTGATGAGTTTGTCATGCCGGCTTTCAAAGCGTACTATGATCTCTGCATAGAGACTGGTGTCATTCCTTCCTTCCATCTGGATTCCAACTGGACGCTGATCCTCGACCGGTTCAAAGCTTTTGAAGAAAAGACCTTCATCATGGCGCTGGATTCCAAAACGGATATCCGCAAATGCAGAGAGGTTCTGGGACCGAATGTGTGCATTCT
>CACZSZ010000164.1 GCA_902783945.1 uncultured Lachnospiraceae bacterium | reverse complement strand
AGTCCGCAGTTCTTCGGCTGGGTGGCAGCTCTTGGAAGTGACGTAACGATCGAACGCCCTTCTGCTGTGAAAGATCAGTACACAGCGTATCTGAAGGACATACTGCATACATATGAGGCATGACATGACAACAGATGCTTGCCGGGCTCTGCCTGTGGAGGCTCTTGACTTCACAGTCAGCACCTGGAAAACACTGAAGAAAAATCACATCCGGACTGTACAGGACCTTCTTTTGCTCACAAAGAAGAAGAACTGGGCTTCTTCCCATCTGCACTGCGGGAAGAAAAGCACGTTAGAGATCGTATTCTCCCTGTCAGACTTAAACCTCGCAAAGACGCAGGAACTTCTATCCGCAAGCGGGATCCCGCTTCGCGAACTGGAAAGACCCCTGAACCGCTTTGCCGGCACGCTGCTGCTCTGCAGAAAGATGCCGGCAACGGATATGTCAGGCGAACCGGCACCCTGCTAAACAAAGGTCAAAAAGAGATACCATTATGATCATGGATATAGATGAATACAGGACACGCTTTCTCCAGGAAACGGCAGAAAGCCTGATAAGTGACATTTCAGAAGAAGACAAAGAAGCCATTCTGCAGGACCCGGATTACGCCCAGCACCACTTTTGGCTTGGACTGTATATCCGGAATCGGTACATCTACACAAGACCGGAAACGGAACGGCTTCCTTTTCGCGCAGATAAGATCGCGCGGGATGTGTTTGAGCGCTCCGTCACGATCCTGCAAAAAGGACTGTGACCATGTATCCGCCGATTCATGAAAAGCTATCAGCTCCCCTGTCCTTTGACCGGCTGGACATGCTCTGGGAAAAGTATCCGCAGTACCGCAGCATGACGACGTTTTCCACGCTGGATGCGCTCCTTGAAGAACATCCATCCTGGCAGACGGACTTTGAAGAGTTCCGGGATGAGTATGAGTCCGTAAACTATGAACAGTTCCTGATCCAGCTTTCCTGGGCAGATCTGCCCTACCGGAAAGCAACGGAAGAACTGATCCGGCAGGCAGATCTTCCCGCTTCCAATCCCTATGCAGAAGCCTTTATGGAACAGTTTGCCTCTCTTGACACAGACAGGCAGGCCTGTTTTCTGTTCCCCGAAAGCTTTGTCTCACAGTTTTTTGTTATAACAGAAGTCTGTAAGCGGGCAGAAGCATTCTATCCGATCCGGAATCTTTTCCCGGATGAAGAAAAGGCCCACTATCTGGCAGTCTTTGACAAGCAGCACATGGATGATATTCTGCTGATGTTCCATCTGCTCTACACAAATACCTCTCAGGAACTGTTCGGCGGCTACTCGCTTTATGACTATCCGTTTCTGTGGTATCAGACACACCTGCAGGAAAACGGAACCGTACTGCGCTCTCCCTATCTCCCTGACAGGCTTGCCCGGTATCAGGGCGCTCTGCCGTTCTGTCACAATCCGTCAAAAACGGTCTGCGTGCGGCGCAATATCAAACACATACTGGAAATGGGATACTTTTCCTCTGAATTAGAGTTTTTTCTTTGTCTTACAACTGTCATCATGCCGGTATTCCAGTGGTGGTACACAGACCTGGCGCTGTATGAAGAAAAAGACGGCATAAAAAGCAACTGGAGACTGGAACGAACGAAGATACGGACTCAGCTTACTGCTGACGGGATCATCAAACCCAAATGGAAGCATGAGCTGTCACTATTTCATGCTATCAAGAAGAAATATCCGGATACACTCTACCAGTACCGGCCAGAATGGCTCGGCCGTCAGAGTCTGGATCTGTATATTCCGTCGCTGCATACGGCGATCGAATATCAGGGCATCCAACATTACCTTCCCATCGGATTTTTCGGCGGTGAAAACGCACTGGTAAAAAGACAGGAACTGGATCAGCAGAAAAAAGACCTGTGCCGCAGCAATCAGGTGCTGCTGATCGAATGGCCATACAGTTTTGAACCCACTGCAGGAAACATACAGGAAATGCTCCGGATGCTGCCGTCCGCCGCCAACTGATGCTATAATGTATGAACAGGCCTTCCCCTTTCAAAAGGAAAAGCCGGCCCGAAGAAAAGCAACTAATATCCCCTTATTAATCAGGAACCTCATGGGAGTGAGGCAATGTTCTGCGGGCCGGCTGTGATTAACATAATACAATCGTTACTAACAAACTGCAAGAAGAAAGAAGCACTTTTATGATCTGCTTTCAACATGACGGAACGAAATGAAAAAGCTGGAAGAAACGGAACGCCCTGTCTGCGCCGTCATCTGCGCGCATAACGGCATCAAAGCAAGAGAGATCGCAAAAAAGCTGAATCTGGACCGGACCGAAGTAAACCGGATTCTGTATGGCTCTCCTCTTATGAAGGAACTGTGCTGGCAGGACGAAAAACACTTATGGCACGGACTGATCCGTCAGTCATATCCGCATCACGGTCTCAGGGAGATCTGTGCATACTACAGTGACGTTCAGGATTTCCTCACGCTGTCGGAAGAAGAATGGCTGAATCGTATAAAGGAAGGATGCGTCAACATCGGCCGAAATCTGAATGACACAAGAGGCCTAATCCATTCTTTCCTGGACTGCCGCCTGACAATGTGCCGCCTGTTTTCAGACCTTGCCGAAATGACGGATATCCCCTTTGGAAGCTGGGAGATTGCTTTTGAACTAAAACTGAAACGCGGAAGATACATCCGGATCTTTGCAGATGTACTGGTCATCACCAGGGATAGGATCTTTTCTCTCGAGTTTAAGATGAAGGAGTCGATCGATCCCGAGGAGATCCTGCAGGCAGCAAAATATACCCCGTACCTGGAGATCGTGTTTGGGCCTGCCTATGACGTGATTCCGGTCCTGGTCCTTACAAAAACCGGGGAATTATTCCGATACGAACCGATCGGCAGCACGGACATGCTTCTTCCTGTCTGTTCCGGGGACATGCTGTTCAATGTGTTTGATGAATACCTGGATTTTCTGAAATAAAACGAATCTAACAAAGGAGGCGATCTGTATGGAAAAGAAAACGGAAAACCGGAAACCGCTCAATGAAGGAACGCTGCTCAGGATTCTGGACACCCTGTATGATAAAGCTCAAAAAGGGATCCCGCAGATCAGCTCTTCTGTAACAGAACTGGCTGCCCAGTACATGGAAGGAAAAGACGACCCAGAAAAAGCGGCAAGAACGATGATCAGAAGTCAGATTGCCAAGTGCGCCATGACCGGCGTAATAACAGGAATCGGAGGCGTGATGACACTGCCTGTCAGTATTCCGGCAAATGTATCCGGCGTCATGTATATGCAGCTGCGCATGATCTCGTGCACGGCAAAGATGGCAGGCTTTGACCCGGATGATCCCACTGTGAGAGCCTTTTCCTATGCCTGCTTTGCCGGTGTTGCCGTCCGTACTCTCGGTCAGGATCTTGACAGCCTGCGCTCAAAAGCAGCAGAACGTCTCCTTGCAAGGCTTGGAGAAAAGGGAGTGCTGAACCTTGCCAAGCTGATCCCTGTCATCGGGGCCGGGGTGAACGGCGGGATCGACTTTGTCGGCACAAGAACGATCGCAGAGCGCGCATTCAAAATGTTCTTTAAAAAGGAGTACGATACGGAAGACGAAGAAAGCCTCTATGCCCGCGGGAAAAATCTGTACAGGCGTTTCCGGGGTACGGATTTTGAAGAGGACGTTCAGGATTTCGCGGACCGTGCTAAAGAACGCGTCAGAAACTTCGGCGAACAGGCTAAAGAACGCTTTTTCCATCAGGAAGATGCACCCGGGGAAGAGGCTGAAGAAGTCTTTGTTTACGTGTCACCATCCGGAAAAAGCTTTCACACGGACATCGCCCATGCGGGAAACAGTCCGGTAAAGATGACGATGCAGGAAGCTCTTGAAGCCGGCTATTCTCCCTGCAAACGCTGTGTAAAAAACTGAATACCTGTTGTCAAACGAACAGAAACACTTTTGCAGCACCAGCTCCGGCTGGTGCTCTTGCTGTTCGGCTATACACTTCTTCGTTGCCTGGGCGTGTTCGGGACATTCACCCGTTTGAGCGCGCCCATGGCGCGCAAACAAAAGGAGGAGCCGACAAGACCCCTCCGCAACACTCAGTATTTTTTTTCCCGGTCTGCCGCCCGGCCTTTATGCCAGATATCCGGCATTCACGTAGCCCTGCGTACCGCTTTTAACGGACTGGACGTATACATAGGTGCGTCCGTCAGATCCGGCAACCGGAGCTCCCAGCAGGATGACCTGGTCTCCGTTGTACAGCTCGGCACCGCGGATCTCATTTGCATAATCGTATGTCGGTGCGGTTCTCATTGCCAGCCAGCCTGTCTGCAGTCCGCACACTGTGCGATAACCATTTGCATTGTATCCTGCTCCGCCTGCTACGTTCTCAACTGCCATATCATTGATCTTTTTAAGTTCTGCCATTGTCTTATCCTCCTCTATTAAATGATTGTTTCCAGCGATTTTTCTAATTGGTTTATCTTGTAGGTTTATCGTGTCGTTTTATTTTGAAAACTTTGCTCTGTTGTACATCTGCATTGCAGAGATGACAGAACCGGCTGCGAAGATAGCGATCATATACGGTGAAAATGCCGCCTCTCCAAAGGAAATGCCTCTCAATGAGCTTCTGACCAAAGCTGCCAGCGGGAATCCCGCCCAGGTAAGAAGGAAATAGAAAACTGCTGCGTATGTCGGATTATGTTTAATCTTGTTCATCATTTTGTTTACCCCTTTCTGTTTTCTCAGATCTATATAGGACGCTGTGATTTAAGTCTGTGTTGTTGTCTTTGTATCTATATATACGGCTTTACATGCCGGCATCCACACACATTCTGAAATTTCCCCTGACCCGCTCGGTTTGCTCGGTTTCGCTCGGTTTCGGATTATCCCCGGGTCTTCCCTTCCATTGTGCATCTTTTTGCAGAGCAGGTTTCCTATACTCCTATTAAGCAAAGCCGGAAAGGGGGAATACACATGACAACAAGAACAAGTGACGAACTTTCAATCATAAAGGATATGCTGGATAACAAATGCGAGGAGGACTATCCCTATCTGCTGGACTGGGCGCTCGAACACGACGACGGCCTCTCCGAGGAAATGATGCCTGCTGTTGTGCAGTGCTATCAGGTCTGTGCCGCCAAAGGCATGCCTGCTGCCCTGCTGAATCTCGGGGCGCTGTACTATACAGGACGCTTTGTTCCGCAGAGCTATCAGATGGCGGAGTCCCTGTACCAGGAAGCTGCAGAAAAAGGCCAGCATCAGGCCTGGTGCAACCTCGGATATATCTATTACTATGGACGCGTGGGTGATCCGGATTATGAGAAAGCGTACGACTGCTTCCTCCGGGGCATACTCTTATCCGGGGACGGCAACTGCTTCTACAAGCTTGGCGACATGTACCGCAGAGGTCTTCATGTAAAAAAAGATCCTGCCCTTGCCTTTCAGCTGTATGTAAGAGCTGCAGGCGGGGAGCAGAACTATCAGCAGGAATATCTGTCTGACGTGTACATGCGGCTTGGAGAATGTCTCCTGACAGGAGAAGGTGTCGAGAAGGACCTGCAGGGCGCCATACACTTCCTGAATGCAGCAAGGGAAGGCTATCTGAAAAGACATGACGGCGATCCGTACGGAAATGTAGAGAAGAACATCCGGCGCCTGACACATCTGTTAGCCCGTCTGTTCCAGGAACTTGATGGCGTTTCCAATGTCAAAGGAGACTGACTATGATTCCTTCTTCTCTCATCTACGAAAAAGCAAACGCCCTTCGCGCCAAAGGATACCGGGATCTGCCATCCCTGGCACACGAAGAAGGCATACGGGTCAACTACCGGGAGGACTTTGAAAACCTGCTTGGCATGTACACCTGCATCCTTGACATCCGCTTTATCTATCTGAACAGCCGCCTGGAAGGTCCTCTGGAGACCATGGTCTTTGCCCATGAGATCGGACATGATCAGCTGCATCAGGATCAGGTACAGGGAACCCTGCTTCTGGAAAACTCGCTGTTTGATACAACGAGCAGGACTGAGTATGAGGCAAACGCCTTTGCCGCTCATCTTCTTCTGGATGACAGGGAAGTGCT
>CACZSZ010000163.1 GCA_902783945.1 uncultured Lachnospiraceae bacterium | reverse complement strand
GGCCCGCAAGGAAGCCATCGATGCCCGGAATGAGGCAGACTCCATCGTATTCCAGGTGGAGAAAGCGCTGAAGGAAGTCGGCGACAAAGTCTCCGAGAGTGAGAAGAGCGGTGTGGAAGCAGACCTGCAGGCGCTGAAAGACCTGCTGGCCAAGACACCGGCCGACAGCACGATGACCGAAGCACAGGTGACAGATATCAAGGCGGCGAAGGAGAAATTGATGAATTCTTCGCAGGCACTGTTCACCAAGATGTATGAAAATATGCAGGGCGCACAGAATATGGGCGGTCAGGCAGGCCCCGGCCCGAACATGGGCGGCGGCGCCGCACCGCAGGGCGGAGATGACGATGTCGTTGATGCCGACTATAAGGAAGTGTAAAACAAACGCCGGAAGATTCCGCAGGAAAGTTTATATGTCTTCATGCAGGCATTCATTCGCAGGAATTTTCTAAAAAAGCTTCTCCCTCGCCAGGGGGCCGCTGCGGAACGCGGGGATCTTCCGGATGAAGATCCCCCTGTACGGTCCTCGCTCATACAAATGCTCTGATGCATTTGCATGCCCCTTTCTGAGGGAGAGCGCTTTTTTGAAAATACAGCTGCTCGGAATGATGCATGAAGAGCATATAACCTTCCTGCGGAATCCGACTGTGTTATGATCATACCTTGCCGGATCCGGTCTGTACTGATACAGTTGAAATCCGGCAGGAAAGCAGAAGGTGACTTATGGCAGAGAAGAAACGAGATTACTATGAGGTGCTGGGTGTTGAACGGAGTGCCAGCGATGATGACCTGAAGCGGGCATACCGCAAACTGGCGAAGAAATATCATCCGGATATCAACCCCGGTGACAAAGAAGCCGAAGAAAAGTTCAAAGAGGCCACAGAGGCATACGGTGTGCTCAGCGATCCGGATAAGCGGCGTCAGTATGATCAGTTCGGACATGCCGCATTTGAGGGCGGAGCCGGAGGAGCCGGCGGCTTTGATTTCAGCGGCATGGATTTCAGTGATATTTTCGGCGGAATGGGCGGATTCGGAGATATTTTCGGAGACCTGTTCGGCGGCGGTGCATCACGCAGCAGCAACGGACCGCGGCGCGGTGCCAGTCTGCGGGCCATGATCCATCTGACGTTTGAAGAAGCCGTATTCGGCTGTACAAAGGAGATTGAACTTACACTGAAGGATCCCTGCAAGACATGCGGCGGAACAGGAGCAAAACCCGGGACTTCACCGGAGACCTGTCCGACCTGCCACGGAAGCGGCCAGGTGCGTCAGACACAGCAGTCCCTGTTCGGTATGATGCAGAATATCAGTACCTGTCCGCAGTGCGGCGGCAGCGGTAAGATCATTCGGGAAAAATGTCATGACTGTTCCGGAACCGGATATACTGCGGCGAGAAAGAAGATCCAGGTCGATGTGCCGGCCGGTATCGATGACGGACAGAGCATCCGGATCCGCGATAAAGGTGAACCGGGAAAGAACGGCGGGCCGCGCGGCGATCTGCTGGTGCAGGTCTCCGTGGCACAGCATCCGGTCTTCCAGCGTGAAGGTGTGAACATTTTCTCTTCCGCGCCGATGACATTTGCACAGGCGGCGCTGGGCGGAGATATCCGTATCAGCACTGTGGACGGGGATGTACTGTATACGGTCAAGCCGGGAACACAGACAGATACCCGTATAAGGCTGCGCGGAAAAGGCGTGCCTTCGATCCACAACAAGAACGTGCGCGGCGACCAGTATGTGACATTGATCGTACAGACGCCGACACATCTGAATACTGAGGCGAAAGAGGCCCTGAAAGCGTTTGACGCAGCCTGCGGAAATGAGCCCGGAGCCGGTGAGAAGAAAAAGAAAAGGCATGGGTTCCGCAAAGCATAGGGCAGGTGAATGAGAATGAAGTGGAAAAAGTTCAGGCTTTCGACGACAGAAGCAGCTGAAGATATCGTAGTGGCAACGCTGGCTGACTGCGGGATCGAGGGCGTGGAGATCGTGGATAAAGCGCCGCTGACTGAGGAAGAAAAACAGCAGATGTTCGTGGATATCCCGCCGCAGGAGCAGGAAGATGACGGTACGGCGCAGTTGTTTTTCTATCTGGATCCGGAAGAGGATCATGAACCGGTTCTCGCGCGTGTGCGGGAAGAACTGGAGTCATTGCGGCAGTTTATGGATATCGGAAGCGGTGCGATCGATATTTCCGAGACGGAAGATGTAGACTGGATCAATAACTGGAAGCAGTATTTCAGGCAGTTTACGATCGACGAGGATATCCTCGTTGTTCCTTCGTGGGAAGAGATCCGAGAGGAAAACCGCGGTAAAATGATCCTTCATATAGATCCCGGTACGGCATTCGGGACTGGCATGCATGAGACGACACAGCTCTGCATCCGTCAGCTGAAGAAGTATGTGAGACCGGGATGCGAGATTCTGGATGTCGGTACGGGCAGCGGTATCCTTTCCATTATTGCCTGCAAGCTCGGCGCCGGGCATGCGGTGGGGACAGATCTGGATCCCTGCGCGGTTCCTGCCGTGAAAGAGAACTGTGAGGCAAACGGTCTCACGGAACAGCAGATGGAACTACTGCTGGGCAATCTGATCGATGATGCGGCAGTTCAGGAACGTGTCGGCCGGGAACGGTACGATATTGTTCTGGCCAATATTCTCGCGGATGTGCTGGTGCCGCTGATGCCGGCTGCCGCGGCGGCGATGAAGCCGGGCGGCGTCTGCATACTGTCCGGTATCCTGGAAGGACAGGAACCAAAAGTGGTCAGTGCTGCGGAACATGCCGGACTGGAACTGGCGGAGATCACACATAAAGGCGAATGGGTCGGTGTGACATGCCGGAAACCGGCATAAAAGAAACGAGGCTGTATGTATCGGTTTTTCTGTGAAAAAGGACAGATTACAGACGGAGAAGTGAAAATTACCGGCGAAGATGTCCGGCATATACGGAATGTACTGCGCATGAGACCGGGAGAAATGATCCTGGTCTCTTGCGGTGATGAATGGGAATATACCTGCCGGATCACGATGCTTTCAGAGGACGAAGTATGTGCGGAGATCACAGATGCACAGAAACCCGGAAAAGAACTCCCTTCCCGGATCACACTGTTACAGTGTCTGCCTAAAGGAGATAAGATGGAAACAGTGATCCAGAAAGCGGTTGAACTCGGTGCGGCAGAAATCGTTCCGGTATCTTCCGCGCGCTGTGTCGTAAAGCTGGACGCAAAGAAAGAAGCTGCCAGGGTCAGGCGATGGAATGCCATAGCTGAAAGTGCGGCAAAGCAGGCCAAACGTATGATCATTCCACCGGTTCACGGAGTCATGGCTTTTCGCGATGCACTTATTTATGCGCATGACCCGGACACAGCTGCACAGACAGACACGGCAGAACCGATGCTCCTTATTCCCTATGAAAATGAGGAGGGAATGGGTGCGACCAAACGGCTTCTTTCTTCGATCAGACCCGGGCAGCCGGTCGCCGTACTGATCGGTCCGGAGGGCGGATTCGAAGAAGCGGAGGTACAGGCAGCCGCAGAAGCCGGATTTCATCCCATCACACTCGGAAAGCGGATACTGCGCACAGAGACTGCGGGTATGACGGCGCTGTCGATCCTCATGTATCTTCTGGAAACGGAATAAGAGATATACAGGCCGGCTTGACGTATCTGTGTGAATTTGCTAACGTATGCGGGGAAATACTGCGTTAGAAAAGAAGCGGAAAGGACAGCGCACATGGAGATATATCTGGATAACGCGGCTACTACCGCCTGTTATACAGAGACCGCGGATATTGTTCGGGAAACAATGCTGTCGGCATACGGCAATCCGTCCTCCATGCATCACAAAGGTGTGGAGGCGGAATCCTATATCCGGAATACTGCCCGGGTGCTGGCGGATATCCTGAAAGTAAAAGAAAAAGAGATCTTTTATACCTCCGGCGGCACGGAGGCAGACAATTGGGCGCTGACCGGAACTGCGCTGGCATATCAGCGCCGCGGCAGACATATCATTTCCACAGCAGTGGAACATCCCGCCGTATCGGCGGCACTCGGGAACCTGAGAGAACAGGGGTTTGATGTGACGATCCTGCCGGTCGACCGGGAGGGTTTTGTTTCGGCAGAGCAGGTGTGCAGTGCAATACGGGAAGATACGGTCCTTGTCTCGGTTATGATGGTTAATAATGAGATCGGGACATTGGAGCCGGTCGGTGAGATCGGGGAACAGATCCACAGAATAAAACCGGACATCGTCTTTCACGTGGATGCCGTTCAGGCTTTCGGGAAATACCGGATCCGTCCCAGAACCATGAAGATCGATCTGATGTCAGTCAGCGGGCACAAGATCCACGGTCCCAAAGGGGTTGGTTTCTTATTTGTGGATGAGAGGGTGCATCCTGTTCCGCTTATTCTGGGAGGCGGACAGCAGAAAGGTATGCGGTCCGGAACAGACAACGTACCCGGTGTGGCCGGTCTGGGAGTGGCTGCAGGGAAGATGTACTCGCGGCTTGAAGAAAATACGGCTTCCATGCGGGCCTGCCGGGAGATGCTGGCAGAGGGTCTTGCTGGGATGGAGGGCGTGATCCTGCATGGTCCCGCTGATCCGGAACGAACAGCACCGTATATCCTGAATGCTTCTTTTACAGGCGTGCGCAGCGAAGTGCTGCTGCATGCGCTGGAAGATAAAGGAATCTATGTGTCTTCAGGGAGCGCCTGTTCGACGCACAAAAAGAGCGGCAGTCCGACGCTGACAGCCATTGGATGTACGGAAAAAGAAAAAGAAAGCGCGATCCGATTCAGCTTTTCCGAGATGACGACAGAAGAGGAGATCGGGTATACTCTGCAGGCACTTCGGGAAATCCTTCCCATGCTGCGGCGGTTTATCCGGAAGTGAAGACGGCGGGTGTGCCGGATGGAATTCGGTTCAGAAAAGACTGCAGAAAAGGAAGAAAGTATGACAAAGGCATTTCTGATCAAATATGCTGAAATCGGCATCAAAGGCAAGAACAGGCATTATTTTGAAGACAGACTGGTCCATCACATCGTGCGGAGCCTCCGGGATGTGGAGGGACGGTTTGAGGTAACTAAAGAGTACGGACGCATTTATGTCTTTCCGCAGGGGGACTTCGATTACAATGGTGTACTGGAGGCTCTTCAGTGTGTTTTCGGTATTTCCGGGATCTGTCCCGTGGGTGTGATCGAAGACATGGATTTCGAAAACCTGAAGGAAGAGACTGTACGTTTCATGAAGGAGACCTATCCGGATGAAACACCGAGAACATTCAAGGTGAATGCGCGCCGTTCAAATCGGAAATATCCGAAAGATTCCATGCAGCTGAATGCAGATCTCGGCGAAGCAATTCTTTATGCCTGCCCATGGCTGAAGGTCAATGTGCACGAGCCGGATATCCTGCTGACGGTGGAAGTGCGGGCCAGTATCTACCTGTACGCGGAAGAAATCCCCGGGCCCGGGGGTATGCCGGTCGGATCAAACGGCAGTGCCATGCTGCTGCTGTCCGGAGGGATTGATTCTCCGGTGGCCGGCTATATGGTCTCCAAGCGCGGCGTGCAGCTGGATGCCGTATACTTTCATGCGCCGCCTTATACCAGCGAGCGTGCAAAGCAGAAGGTCGTGGATCTGGCAAAACAGGTCTCAAAATACAGCGGGCAGATCCGCCTGCACATCGTCAATTTTACGGATATCCAGCTGGAGATATATGAGAAGTGCCCGCATGAGGAACTGACGATCATCATGCGCCGGTATATGATGCGGATCGCAGAAATGTTCGCTGAGAGAGACGGGTCAAAAGGACTGATCACAGGAGAGAGCATCGGTCAGGTGGCCAGCCAGACCATCGATTCGCTGGTCTGTACCAATGCGGTCTGTACGCTGCCGGTATTCCGCCCGCTGATCGGTTTTGACAAACAGGATATTGTTACTCTCGCGGAAAAAATCGGCACGTATGAGACGTCAATTCTGCCGTTCGAGGACTGCTGTACGATTTTTGTGGCAAAACATCCGGTCACACATCCGATCTTGGAGATCATCGAACGTTCAGAGAAAAAGCTGGGTGATAAGATAGAAGAAATGGTTCAGGAAGCAGTGAGCGGAGCGGAAACGGTCGTTGTGGACGGTGTGTAAACCTGGCTTATAAAGACAAAAAAAACGGCTCCGGGTGACGGAGCCGCTGCAGTATGCTTTTTTCAGATCTGATACTCTTTAAGAGCTACCAGGATAGCTTCGAGTTCTGTATCGTCAGCATGGATATTCAAATCTATAGGTTTGGAAAGGTCAAGACTGAAAATGCCCATGATAGATTTCGCGTCGATCACATAGCGGCCGGATACCAGATCGAAATCATTGTCAAATTTACTGATGGCGCCGACGAAGGATTTGACCTTGTCGATGGAATTCAAAGATATCTGTATGGTTTTCATTTGATGACCTCCTTGTGTTTTTCCTTTATGTCGTTATCATACTACAAAGGCTGTAAAAGTCAAGTGATAGGGAGGGTTTATGCCCCTTAAAGCAGCGTTTCACAACCTGGGCTGCAAAGTGAATGCCTACGAGGTGGAGGCCATGCAGCAGATGATGACGGAGGCTGGGTACGAGCTTGTTCCGTTCACGGAAGAGGCGGACGTCTACGTGATCAATACCTGTACCGTGACCAACATTGCGGACCGGAAATCACGGCAGATGCTTCACCGTGCGAAGAAAAAGAATCCCGGAGCCGTTGTCGTGGCAGTGGGCTGCTATGCACAGGTTCGCAGCAGTGAACTGGAAAAGGATCCGGCGATCGACCTGGTGATCGGAACGAACAGTAAGTCAGAACTGGTGAAGCGGATAGAGGAATTCCGGCAGGGGAGAAAACCGGTATCTGCACGGCAGGATCCGGCCGGGGAATGGACGTATGAAGAACTGAAGATCGCGGGAACGAGAGAACACACACGTGCATTTATTAAAGTTCAGGACGGCTGTGACCGTTTTTGCAGCTATTGTATTATCCCCTTTGCAAGAGGCAGGGTACGCAGCAGGAGCCTGGAGGACATATGCAGGGAGGCAGAGAGACTGACGGCCGCAGGTATAAAGGAAATCGTACTGACGGGTATCCATATCTGCTCATACGGAAAGGATCTGTCTGACGGCATACAGCTGACTGATCTGATCCGGGCCGTGCACGATACGGACGGTGTGAAACGGCTTCGCCTTGGATCGCTGGAGCCTTCGTATCTTACGGAGGAGACAGTAAAGCTCCTGTCTGAAATGCCGGGACTGTGTCCGCATTTCCATCTGTCTCTCCAGAGTGGCTGTGACGCGACACTGCAGAGAATGAATCGGAAATACACTACAGAGGAATATGCAGACAAAGTGGCTCTGCTCCGCCGGTATTTCGATGATCCTGCACTGACGACGGATATCATCACAGGATTTCCGGGGGAGACAGAAGAGGAATTTGCCGATACCGTACGTTTCGTTGAGTCCATGCGGTTTTTTGAGACGCATGTATTCCCGTATTCCCGCCG
>CACZSZ010000162.1 GCA_902783945.1 uncultured Lachnospiraceae bacterium | reverse complement strand
ACAAGATCCTTTATCTTAAGCATTTGTCTGCCTCCCCAGATATGCCGCGATCACCTTGGGATCACTTCGGATCTCATCCGGCGTCCCGCTGGCGATGATCTCCCCGGAGGCCATAACATAAATATATTCACACAGACTCATAATGACCTTCATATCATGTTCGATCAGCAGCACCGTGAGCCCGAACTCCTTCTGTACTTTCCGTATTGTTTTGACAAGTTCCGCACTTTCCTGCGGATTCATGCCGGCTGCGGGTTCATCCAGGAGGATCAGTTTGGGATCCGCCGCCAGTATACGGGCAATTTCCAGGCGCCGCTGGCTTCCGTAAGGAAGAGAGCCTGCCCTGGCAGATGCATACGAATCGATCTCCATGAGTTCCAGCATATGAAGCGCCTTCTTATGGTATTGTTCTTCACTTTCGGAAAACCGTTTCGTATGGATCAGACCGTCCATGAAACTGTACTGCCGGTGCATCTGAGCGCCGATTATCGTATTTTCCAGCGCGGTCATCTTGCCGAAAAGACGCAGATTCTGATAGGTTCGGAGAATTCCGCTCTTTGCGACCCGGTCCGGCTTCCAGCCTGTGATATCTTCTCCCTGATAGATGATCTGCCCTTTTGTCGGCGGCAGGACACCGGACAGCATATTGATCACCGTCGTCTTTCCGGCTCCGTTCGTGCCGATCAGGCCATATATTTTGCCCTCTTCAAACTGCGCGGAAAATTCCTTTACGGCCTGCAGGCCCTTAAAAGACTTTCCGCAGTTTCTGGCTTCCAATAAAACCGCCACCTCTTTGCAGCCCTCCGTCATCCGATAATAAAAAAAGGAGAACTGTTGATTCCGACAGGAATCTGCATTCCCCTTTGAATGTCTGCTCCCAGACCACTGCACACACTTTCATGCACTGATACTTTAAACTCCTGCAATGAAAATTATAATCGATTGCCCGGGATTTGTAAATTACTTTTATGCTAAATCAGATGTTTTTACGAAATGACAGATTTTGCAAACTCTGCTGCTGCCGCAAGATCTTTTGCGTTTGGCCTGCCTTTATGGAGTCCCTTGAATTCCCCCTTGCAGTGAAATTCACGCCCGTCCATTGCAATACCGGCTTTATCCGCTTCCGCCTTGACTTTTTTCCATGTGGAATTCAACATGGCCGCAGAGCCGAAATTAATGATCTTTCCGACCTTGTCCTTGTCCAGCGAGCGAATGAAATCCCTGACTTCGGGATCAATATTGAAAGCATAGTAGGAGTTCCCGAGGAAAAGAATGTCTACAGGCTCGTCGACAGGACTGCTGATGGGCAGAGCTTCTGTACCGACTGCTTCGGCAACTGCTTCGGCGAGACGCTTTGTATTCCCCGTTTTGGTATAGTATCTGACTGCGATTTTCATTCGTATTACCTTCTTTCTGTCAAAACTATCCCTAATCTATCATGACGGGATTCGGATGTAAAGCCAGAAGAAGGGCTCTGTCTTATGAAGGTGAATATGTAAGCAGCACACACATCACATCGGCAAACCAGATTTCATCGCCTTCTTGAAGTATAACCGTTTCTTCCGGCTGAAGAAGAGTTTCCCTGCGGTCCCCGGCAGCACGGATCCGCTTTGTTCCATTCTTTGAATTAAGGTCACTCAGACACCAGTTCTCCCCGTTCTTTTCCAGTTTTGCATGCAGACGGCTGACGGCAGATGAAGCAAGCTGAAGGGATGCACCTGATCCCTTTTTCCCGACAAAATATATGTCCTCTGTCAGCGGGATCTCCCTTTCTGTTCCGGATCCTTCCTTAACCCGCAGGCACCAGATCTTTTTTCCGCTGCCGGCAAGCATATCCGGCGTGAGCATCATCGTTTCAGAGCCTCCTGATTTTTTATATGTGACCGTTCCTGTATATTTCCACTCCGGAAATTCCCACTTTGGGCTTTCTCCATATGAACTTCCGGCTTCCCCAAGTGACAGAATTTTATCATCCCTCTCTTTACCGGATCTGTCAAAATCCTGTACCGTATCGTAGATGTCTTCCGAAGTTTCCTTTTTCTTTCGTTTTCCGGAAAACCATGTTTTTATTCTGTGCCCGAATGATCCGAATACAGAGTCATCCTCCTCCGGTTCATCAAAAAAAGAGTCCAGTACCGCCGCTCTTTCAATCTCTTCTTTTGTGGCCGGACGCGCTTCCTTTTCTGCCTGTTTCGGACGCAAAAGTCCTCTGATCATACCCGGGGTAAGCTCTCCCGACTCGCAATACTGATAAAACCGGTATCCCATAACAACCCCTGCCCGGTCGGACTGATCCAACTGTGCCAGCAGGGCGCTGCCCAGAATTTTTGCCTGTTCTCTGAACTGCACATCTTTTCCCGGATACCAGCAAAATGTGATTTCCGACTGTTCCGGATTGCAGAACAGATATGCCGGATCCAGCAGCAGGCCGTCCGGATCCAGAAGATACTCGGACATGCGCTCCATGACTTTTGCCAGTGATATCAGCAGCTGTTCCAGAAGCGGCCTGCCGATCTGTTCTGCCTCCAATACTGTTCTGAGTGCATGCCGGGATGAAATATCATAATAAAACCGAAGCTCTCCATCAAGACAGACTGCCTTGCACGGCACCAGACCGCCGATCCGGTTTTCGGTCAGCATCCGCACGGAATACGTGTCCTCTTCCGGAACACTTCCGCCGGACAGGATCATCCATGTATGCTGCAGGTCACGCCGATACTCTGTTTTCATGTCCATAGATTCCTCCTTCTCATTATTCACAGACCGGAACTTCCGAAATCCTGCAGGGCATTACCGAGGATCCATTTTCCGCGAACGACTTTGACCGGCCTGATCTTTCTTACTTTTTCTTTCACAGTCCATGAAAACACATCCGAAAACACCGGAAAATCCTGACCGGACAGCTGTACTTCTGTCGCATCCTGTGTACAGGTGATCCTGTTCTCCGGCTCACTGCCCGGCATTGCCTGATCCCGGATCCTCTGCTGCATGGTAGCCTCAGCATACTTTCCGCCTGTTTCATTACTGCTGTTCGCCGTGCCTGCATATCCGGCACTTCCCGTTCCGCCTGATCCCTCCACATACCGGTTTCCGGACAGTGCTGTCTCACAGGCTGCCGCTTTATACCAGACACGGTTATGTACAAAAAAGGTCATAGTGATGAGCAGCGCCAGCAGGATGACCGTCCAGGGAATGATATAGGAGGCTTCCACCGTGATCACGGCGCGCCTCAGATCAACCTCTGCCCGTTTCCTTTTCTTTTTCGTATCTTTTTGTTTCCGCATGGTTATCCCTCCCGCAGTACCAGCTGAGCAAGAAAAAAGCCGGTAAGTAAAAACGGCAGAAAAGGCAGTTCTCTGACCGGTTTCTTCCGCAGGTGCATCAGTACGGCTGCTGTCGGTACCAGAAGCAGTGCAAAAAACAACGTGACAAGCATATATTCCGCACCGCACCAGCTCCCTGCCGCGCATACGCACAGTCCGTCCCCGAATCCGATTTTTCCGTCTGTAACTATACTCAGCAGGATCAATATGACTCCCGGCAGTATGGCAAGTCCCCGGAATAATAATCCCTCTTCCGCAGCCGCGCCGTTCCATATCAGACCTCCTGCCAGGACCAGAAACGTTGGAAGCAGCAAAATCTCTCTTTTCCGGATATCCCAAATAGTATTTGCGATCAGCAGACCTCCTGCAGCCACGTTTCCCGGTATGTTCATACGGCATATCCTCTCTTTTTCTGTTATCCTGCTGCTTTCTCTTCAGATGCAAGCTGCTGGCAGCGGCTGCAGATATGCAGACCGTCCGTCTCGGATTTTTTTACGAGCCGGACCGACCGGGTCAGACCCCCGCAATTTGCGTCATTGTGATAATGCGTTCCTTCCCGCGTGACATATACTGTTTCGTTCTTTACCCCGGAGCCCGCGCACTTATCACATGCATGATATGCTTTTCCCTCCTCGTTCCGCAGTTTCTCCACCCTGCTCCCGCTGACTGCCTGTACAGAGAGAGACAGATGTGTACATTCTGAAGACGTATGATAGACACTCTCATATTCAGTTACATAGACCAGTTCCTCTTTCTCTGTTTCCTGGGGAACTTCTGACTGTTCCGAACGGTCTCTGCCTGTCCATGCATGTACGCGCCCCCTGGCTGCAATGCGTACTGCCGGCAATGCTTCGGGGTACCACTGCGGCCTGTAGGTAAAACCAACAGGCAGATCGATCACCGAAGGAGCATGTTCCCCGACTGCGGACACCCATGTGCCGGCTGTCTCGGCCTGTTCCTGCAGCTTCACGGTCTGTTCTGCGATCGTCCCGTAAAGATCCATCATGCAGATCAGTGAGACAACGGCAAGAAAGAACAGCGGCAGCGCAGCAGCTGCTTCCACGGTCATGGATGCTCTGCGAACGGCAGAGAGAAAAACCCTCCTGCCAGGAAAGGAAGACATGAGGTTTTTAAGCCGCAGCATGCGGCTCAACCTGTTCGGAAGAGAGATTTTATCTTTGCGCATCGTTTCCTTTCCTTTCTTTTTTCAGGGGGAGAGTCCTTTCCTGGACAGAAGAGCCTTTCTCCCTGCCGTTCACAGAGACTTCTCCGGCCGGATCCGTCTGTCTCTGACTGCTGTTCAGTTTTACATGTTGTATCCGTAGCTTCGGCCGATAGAATACTCGTTTCTGCCGACAGCGGCGTGCAGTTCCACGCGCAGTGCGTCCAGGCAGGTATCCAGCCGGAAATCAGGACGTTCTTTCTCCAGCCTTACATTCCATTCGACCAGATCCATAAGAGAACCTGTCAGACTGTCCGCGCTCTTCAGAAACAACAGAAGACGCAGATAGCCTTTGTAATCCAGACCGCTCCCGTCGGTATGCCTGTAAGAATCCCCGGTCAGACGGATAAAGATAAGGGCCATCAGAGGAAGCTGCCATGAAGAACTTTCCTTGATCAGCGGGACCTTCTTCCCCTCCATCAGATTTCGAAGATCCAGAATGCTCTCCCCATATGCCCAGGCTGCTTTCAGCGCAAACGAGATCACGGGAGCTGCTTCCGGTATCAGAAGGAGCATACTGATCGTATTGGCTGCTGAATCTGCTTCCATTCTCCTGACCGGATCTCTCATCAGGTGAAGAAAATTTGTCACCTCTCGCAGTACGAGCAGCTGAAACAGAACTTCCTGAAGGTTTTCCCTGTCTGACAGTTTTCCCCCGATGGCATATTCAATCTCATACTGCAGACCTTTTCCCTTTTCTTCATCATCAGAGGTATAACAGGAAAAGTTTTCTGCCAGATACTCCAGAAGAAGCAGCTTTTCCCCGCTGCCCTCCCAGCCGTCTGCCGCCATATTCATACCTTTCTGCAGCGTTCTCTTTGTCACTGGTGTATAAACTGTCATATCTGCCGGGGAAATACCGCCGGCTCCCGGCAGTACTGCCGACAGCACACCGGCTGTCTGCATCGTATGGATCGTATTCAGCGGATTCGGTATCTGCGGCAGTGCGTCCGTGTCTATTTCCCGGACTGTTCCTCCTTCGGTCTCCGTTTCTTTTATGGGCATGTACACAGGTCCGAACATCTCCCTGTCTTCCTGATAATACTGGTCTGCCTTATCTTCTCCGTATGTTTCATACTCCTGCTGCTGCAGTTCCACAGTCTGCTGCAGCCCGTCCAGTCTCTGCTGCAGGAACAGAAGACCGGCCGGTCCCAGTTTTTTCTGCATGACTTCACAGATCTGTCTGCGGAACGCCCGTCCCCCGTCGTCCGTGGCAAGGGCATATCCTGTGATCGAATCCTCATGATCATGCAGTCTGGCCCCTACCGGATCCCGTCCGATTGACAGCATCCCTTTTGCCGGCTTCAGAATATACTCTGCCTCTTCTTCAATCTCATGCAGCAAATGTCCCGGCAGCAGCTTGCTGCCGCCATACCCGGCATCCATAAACAGCAGACCGTACATATCCAGCAGATCTCTGTCATACTGGCCGAAAACAGAAAACAGTGCCTGCTCCGTTCCACTTGCCAGCAGGACCCGCCCTGCCGCCTGCCGGGCTGAATACAGCCCGGCCGAGATCAAAGACAGGAGAAGTAGCAGGCTCAGACTCAAATAGACGGTTATACTGCCTTTTCTCATACGGAGTTGCTCTGGCTTGTGATTTTTTCCAGAATATTCTTGACCAGACTTGTCAATTGATTTTTGAACAGGATGACCAGTCCGATCAGGACGACGATGATCAATACGATCTCCAAAGTGGAAATGGCCGTCTCTTCTTCTAAAAATGCCCTGATTTCATTCATATATCCTTCCTCCTTTTCTCTGTCCGGTCCTCCGGACCGTTATATACCTTTTTATTTTTCTGTCAGAATGACAGCAGTGCGGGTACCATGATGATCACCAGAACGACGACCAGCATCATCCCCATGGGCAGTGCCAGCTTTATCGCTGCCTTTTCACCGGCGATCCGAGCCTGCCGCTTTCGTGCTTCAAATGCATCCTGTACTTCTGTTTCCAGCAGCTGCGGCAGCAAATGACCGCCCTTTTTCTGATTCTGGGCCAGAAGCAATGCGAAAGATTTATATTCCGGAATACCGCACCGCTCTCCCAGATGCGCAAATGCATCCTGTTCCAGAACACCGTTTTCCATTTCATACCAGGTCCGCAGTATTTCTTCTCCATAAGCCTGCTGTTTACCGGATCTCTTTTTTTCTCTCCGGTAATCGGATGCAAGGCGTTCAAATACTTTCCGCAGACTGAGTCCCGCAGCCAGGAGCAGATGTGTCTTACTGAGCAGTTCCGGATACCGCCGCAGCAGTTCCTGCTGCCTCTTTTTACGGGCTTCTTCCTTTCTCTTACCGGCTGACACCGATGCCAGTCCGGCTGCGGCCAGGAGCAGCAGACACAGATTCTGCCCGGTGCCTCCGTTTTCCTGGTACCATGTCAGTTTCTTCCCGTCCAGTTCCTCCGGCAGCCGGTAAGTTTCTCCCGGCTGCTCTTCATTCAAAGCGTCTCCTTTTTCCTGAAGCCGTTGTCCGATCGATGCCGTTTCCCTGGAAGGAAATACCGTTACGTCATAGCTGATCTCAAGCATTTCTTCCTCCAAAGAAAGGCTTGCCCGCAGGGTAACTGCACTGCCTTCCGGTTCTGCTGCCGTGCCGATCTTTCCTTCCCATGACAGGATCTCAGGCCGGTCACTTGACCATACGACAGTCACAGGAGAATCCTCAAACGATCCGGGCAGTTCCAGATCCCACTCTATTTTCTGCAAAGACTCGTTTTTTCCGAGGATCCTCCCCTCCAGTTCTGCGGCTTTTTCTTCCAGAATGCTTTGGAGTTCTTCCGGAGTCTGTTTTTCTTCCGGGACGCGGATCTCCACCTGCTCGGATGCCCCGTCATCTGTTTCCACAGTCAGCGGTACGCTTCCCTGCAGCAATCCTCCGTTTTTAGGAAGTTCAGTGATCTGCTGTCTCGTTCCTGCAGCCATATCCGATATCAGAGATACCGCTGCAGCAAGAACACCGGCCAGCAGACAGAAGAACAGTATCCGGCTCAGCCGCTTTGTCCGGTACAGATACACGATCACGCCCGCCGTCATGACCGGCAGTGCAAGAATCACATTTTTCACCTCCTCCCTCATGCAGGATCACCGTTGTTTTTCACCCGCGGATCCGCTTCTGTCTGTGATCAGATCTCAAGCTGTCCGGTCATATGCCTGCCCAGGAAAAACGCCCCCAGATAGACCCCCAGACATGCCGTCATGACAGCCGCTCCGGTCAGATGACCGTACATACCGTCCAGAAATCCCGGGAATGCCAGCTTCAGATACAGGATCACTCCCGCAGGCATAAGACTCATCAGCTTCTGCTCATAACGTTTTGCCGCAACCAGCGCATCGATCTCCCGCGCGGTATCGATTTTCTCACTGAGGTTTCTCCATGTCGATTCCAGCACCTGATCCATATTTCCGCCGGTCCTTTTTGCGATCATGAGGATCTCTCCGAATTGCCGGATATCCTCCACGCCGCTCCGGTCACCCAGCTCCCGGAACAATTGCTCCACAGGACGCTGGTAACTCATCTGCCACAGCATGTCTTTGGACTCACGCACCAGATCATCTTCCGGTCCGTACAGTTTTTCCAGATCCGAAGAGGCAGAACGCACGGCATTTTCCAGAGAGTATCCGGCCGCCATAGCCGTGTGCAGCGAGGACAGAAAATCACGAAAATGATATTGCAGATTTTTCTGGCGTTCCGCACAGAGTCTCCGATTCGTCATGACCAGATACGCCGAAGCCACAACAGCGGCAAGCGGTGCCGCCACAAGGGAGTGATAGACAAGCCAGACAATACTCCCGCCGATCAGAAAGCCTGTTGCCGTATACCGCAGGATCTCCCTGACGGAAAACCGGTAGCGGGTATAGACGGCTTTCCTGCTGTGCTCCTGGTCCGCACGCGTGATCGTATCACCATATTCCGGACTGGCGCGTATGGCCTTTCCGTCTTTCTTTTCAGTATGTTTTTGCTTTTCTTCTCTCATAGAGCTTCTCCAGTTTTTCTCTGTGCTTGAGGTCTGCCTGCCGGCACAGCGTTCCTTTTCTGTCGCGGCGGTACAGTGTCCGGATACAGACTTCGTCCCCCTGCATGCCGTCGATCTCCGCGATCTCTTCTACCGCACGGGTTCCGTCGGCATCTCTTGTAAGCTGGATCAGTATTTCAATCCCTCCTGCGATCTGCCTGCGGATCACAGGGACGGGCAGTGCTACGCCCATCAGCACCATCATCTCGATCCTTCCGATCATGTCCCGGGCCGTGTTGGCATGTGCCGTACCCAGACTTCCCGCATGTCCTGTATTCAGACCGATCAGAAAATCTCCGGCTTCCGCACCGCGGACCTCCCCTACGATAATTCTGTCCGGCCGCATGCGCAGCGCCGTTTTGATCAGATCACGGATCGTGATCTCCTGTGTCCCCTCCAGATTTGCCATTCTTGCCTCCAGGCGGACAAGATTATCCACATTCTGGATCTGCAGTTCGGCATTATCTTCAATCGTGATGATCCGTTCATCTTTCGGGATAAATCCGGAAAGAGCATTTAGAAAAGTAGTTTTCCCCGTCGACGTTCCGCCGCCGATCACCATGGAATATGATGCCTCTGTCAGATCCTTCAGCAGATCGGCCGCTTCCTGCGTAATACTTCCGGAACGGATCAGATCCCGCATCGTAATGGGATCATCCGGAAAGCGCCGGATCGTCACGATCGGTCCCTCCAGGGCGATCGGGGAAAGAACGATATTCACACGGGCGCCATTCTCCTGCAGTCTGGCATCTACGATCGGACGCTGTTCATTTACGATCCGGTTGCACTGCCCGGCGATCTGCTGGACTACATCCTCCAGCCGCTCCGGGGAGGGAAACTGTCTTTCCCATTGCCTGATCTTCCCGTTCCTTTCATAAAAGATATGCCGGAATCCGTTGACCATGATCTCTGTCACCGTTGGATCATCTACCAACTCCTGGAGCACATCCAGCTTCCTCACAGAAAACAGAAGTTCTTTCTGCAGTTCTTCCTTTTCCCGCAGAGACAGTTTTTCCCTGCTTCCCACTTCCAGGATCAGCTCATCAATGAGATCACTGATCTCTTCTTCCGTCAGTTCATCCCTCTCTTCCAGTTCATTCCGCAGCCTCAGCCGCATCTGCTCTTTCCGCTCGCTCATTTCCGCCCTCTCCGCTCTTCTGCGGTTCATTCCTGTTTCTTACGCTTCCCCGGATATCATATTCCGTCCTGCTTTATGGCTTTGCGGATATACTCTGCCACAGCGGAGTCCGTCAGTGTCTCAGGGAACCACTGTCCCTCCCGGATTTCTTCTGCCGGAGGCGGAGTCAGCCACTGTGGACGGACTCTGTTTTCCGATTCCAACTCTTTTTCCAGCATCTGCCGTTTCTCCAGAGAGAACGCATCTTCCTCCGAGAGGAAAAACAGCTCCGTACACAGATCCAGAATACACGGAAGCCCCCGCAGACCGTCACTCAGATCCAGAAGCATCAGATCATGACTGTCCATATTCCTCAGTTCTTCCAGAAAACCTCTCCACTCTTTGCCGGACAGTTCCCCCAGATCCTCGGAAAAGAAAGGGACCGGAATATAGTCAAGCCTCCCTATCTGCCGTATCATCCCTGGAAGACGGTAAAACATGCCTTTTTTTCTCTGCCGGTAAAAAAACAGAAGATCGCTCAGTGTCATTTCCGCTTCTTCTCCGGTCAGACTCATCAGCCCGCTGTACTTCTGCAGATTGATGTACAGTACGGACTGTGATTCCGCAAGGATCTGGCCCAGCGTCAGAGAGAACAGCATCTGCCGCGCAGGCTCAAGCAGACCGTAGACTCCGGTTATCTTCCCCTGCTTCTTGCGGATGTCCGCCGCCGCCTGTGCCGCGATCCTTTCCGCACTGTAACAATCCAGCACCTCCCGGATGACCTGCGCAGAAGACTGGTATTTATATACTGCCGGAAATTCTGTTTCTTCTTTGTTTCCTTCCGAAAGCAGGATCATTTTCCCTACCTTCAGGTTCCGTACCTCATCACACATGGCACGCTCCGATATCAGCAGCAGTTCAATCTGCTTCCGTTCGGCATACTCACAGAGCGGCGGCACGGATGTAAACATCTGCACCTCAAAGGGCAGATTGCGCCGGTTCAGATACTCCATAAACCGTATCGCATATTCGGTTTCGACATCACATACTGCAAATACAAGTGGCATTTTTTCTCCTTTTCGTTAATTTGAAGGCACTCCTTACGTTTTCTGTTTCAATACCATCCGCCGGCCCAGAGCAGGACCGCCATCAGCATCGGTACCGTCATATGCAGACTCTCCTCCCGCAGACCGGAGCGCAGATACGGACGGCGCTGTCCGGTCTCCAGATACTGCTGCAGCCAGCCCGCCAGATACCGGATCCGTTTTTTTATTCCTCCATCAAAAATAAAGGTGAAAAGCGACAGAACTGCCGCACAGAGAAAGGTGTAAAACAAACAGGAAAGTATGGCCTTCCGGCCGAGAAAACTTCCGAGGACAGCAAGCAGCTTGATATCTGCTGCGCCCAGCATGCGAAAATAAAAGAAGGGAAAAAGAAGAAGCAGCGGTACTGCCATGCCGGACAGGATCTGCAGCAGGATCTCCGGCCCTGCACGGGCCGCCTGCGCAGCCACGCTTACACCCAGCCAGAAAAGAAGCCAGCCGTTATCGACTTTCGTACTGCGCAGATCCATCCATGCCGCCCCAACTGTCAGAAACAGCGCTGAGCACACATTGGGATCCCTGATTGCCATGTGCCTCCGATCTCCGGCAGGACGCTCTGATGCCGGCTTTTTTTTCACAAAAACAAAATTGATAAAACGGGAAATCTTCACCGCCTGAAGGGCGGTTCGCCGCTCCCGGATCCGGGCCGGCTTCGAATGTAGTTGGATTATATAAGCCCCGTGACCGGATGTCAAGGGGCTTGCCGCAACTCACTTTAAGACTATATATTCTGATAATTTGCAGCGGTTCAAAACCAGGAGGCTGTAACGCCAAATTGACTTTATCCAGCCGCTGCCCTACAATACAGAAAGGCAAAAGCCACTGTTTACTTCGTTCCGATCAGATACCGGAGACATCTATACTATGCAGATTTCTGAACAATCCGTTATTAATCGTCACTCGCTTTCCCTGACTGGCAATCAGCTGAAGATCCTGGCCTGTATTTCCATGTTCGCCGATCACGCTGTCAAGGCATGGTATGTACACGGCATGACCTATACACTTCTGTCAAGCGTTCTGGGCCGGATCGCGTTTCCTATCTACTGTTTCTTCATCACGGAAGGTTTTTTTCATACCAGGAACAGCCGGAAATATATACTGCGGATCCTGCTGTTCGGCGTCCTTTCCGAAATACAGTATGACATCATCTTTTATAAAACTGCCTGGTATCCGAAAAACCAGAACGTCCTTTTTATACTTGCCTGCGGCCTGCTCATGTTTGTATGTCTGTCCTACGTGGAATCGTTCCGCAGCATGCACATCGCGCTGTCCTGGGTGCTGCGCCTGTTTATCGTGGCCGGTTTCGCCACGGCTGCGCATTACCTGTTTCTTGACTACAGAGAACGCGGCATCCTCTGCATGGCAGTCTTTTACTTTCTCCGGGGCCAGCAGCCGACTTCCGTTCCGGCTCTCTGGGCCTGTCTGCCCCTGAACATGAGACATTTCAGCAATCCCGGGTCGTTTCTGTCCGCATTCCCCCTCCATTTTTATCACGGAGAACGCGGCGCCGCCAACCTGAAATACTTCTTCTACTGGTTTTACCCGCTGCATCTGCTGTTCCTGCTTGCCATACAGCACTTTGTACTGCACGTGCGATGAATAATAACGGGGCTGTCATTACAACAGCCCCGTCTTTTCTGATCTGAATCCAGGGATCAGGAACCTGTATACGGATTATCCGGCAGTTTGCCGCCGCCTCCGACCACATAAGGCTTTGCGGTCGCACCCGGTGCCGCTCCTCCCTTCGGGACCAGCACAATGTTGATGCCCTCCAGTCTCTTGGACAGACCGGATGTGCCTGCCATGACGCCGTTCTTCGCATAATCCAGCCAGCCGTAGGTCTGCGCGTGCACGCGGTAATACACGTCGTAATGCTTGGCCATTTCGCCAGTAAGATAGATCTGGATTCCCTCCAGACGCTTCGACTCACCTGAAGTCCCGCTCATTTCACCGTTCTTTTTCCACCCCTGCCAGCCATACGTCTGCACATGCGTCCGGTACACAATATTGCCGGTATACGGCTTGTTGACCAGTGCGATGTGAATACCTTCCAGACGCTTCGACTGTCCGGACGTGCCGGCCATGGCACCGTCGTAAACATAGTCCTGCCAGCCATACGTCTGCACATGGGTATTGTACCCGACCAGCGCGCCGCTCACCTT
>CACZSZ010000161.1 GCA_902783945.1 uncultured Lachnospiraceae bacterium | reverse complement strand
GCTTTGTTTCTGCTTGTGATCGCCGGGATCAGAACAGCAATGAGGATGATGACACCCTTGACGACGATCTGCGGATAAGCCGGGACCTTCATCAGGTTCATGATGTTACTGATCAGACCCAGTGTAAAGACACCGAAGATTGTTTTCAGCACGGAACCGTTGCCGCCTGCGAGGCTGGCGCCGGCAATAACGCAGGACGCAATGGCATCCATTTCATAGCCGTCACCGGAAAGCGGGGAGCCAACACCTGTACGGCCGGCTACCAGCATACCTGCCAGAGCTGACAGGAAACCACTGACTGCATACACGGACATACGGATCGGATTGGTCCGCACACCGGAAAGACGGACGGCTTCTTCGTTGGATCCGATCGCCAGGACCAGACGTCCGTATGTAGTATACCGGAATACCAACAGCAAGATAATAAATACAATGATCATCACGTAGAACTGTGACGGGAATCCCAGGTAATACGCACGGCTGAAGTTCTTATAGGCTTCACTTTTCAGCTGGATGGATGAACCGCTGCAGATGATATACCCGATACCTTTGGCGATCTGCAGCATAGCCAGGGTCGTAACGAAAGGTGCCACCTTCATATAAGCGACAATGAAACCGGTGATCAGACCGATGACAGTACCGGCCGCCAGAGTGATGGCAATGGCCAGCGGATCCGGTCTGCCTTTCTCGAATTCATAAGCCAGCAGCACGTTCGTAAGTGTAACGATAGCACCGACGGAAAGGTCGATACCGCCGGTCATGATAACCATCAGCATACCGAAGCTGTACAGCGCAAGAGCAGCATTCTGTTTCATCAGGTTTGTGATATTTCCCCATGTCAGGAAGCTGCTGCTGATGATTGCGGACACGATAACGAACGCAATAAAAATCAGGATCGTATTATACTGATTCAGAAAATGTCCGAACTTAAAACCCTTTTTTGCACTAGTGTCTGCCATAATTCTCTTTCCTCCTTTAATCCGTTACGCCAACGGCATAGTTCAGGACTTTGGTCTGTGTTGCTTCACCTCTGTTCAGGAAACCGGTTGTAACACCACGGTTCAGCACCATGACCCGGTCACTCAGTCCGATCAGTTCCTCTACCTCAGAGGAAATCAGAATAATGGACATGCCCTCTTGGGTCAGCTCATCGATAAGGTTATAGATTTCCATCTTGGCACCGACATCAACACCTCGTGTCGGCTCATCAAGGATCAGTACTTTATTATCACTGTAGATCCATTTGGCCAGAGACACCTTCTGCTGGTTACCGCCGGACAGACTTCCTACATGGATCTCTGTTCCGTCTGTTTTAATACTCAGCTTGCGGATCATCTCTTCTGTATCAGCTATTTCTTTTTTCTTGTTGATAATGCCGCTCTTACTGATTTTCTGCAGCGCAGCCAGTGTAGTGTTCATACGAACCGACTGTGTCAGCAGAACGCCGTCCTCCTTCCGGCTCTCCGGGAGGTAGGCAATACTGTGACGGATCGCAGCATGAGGAGAATTGACGTGGATCGTCTTTCCCTCCATTGTGATCGTACCGGAACATCCCTTGTCCGCACCGAATATAGCACGGGCCATCTCTGTCTTACCGGCTCCGACCAGTCCGCCGATCCCAAGGATCTCACCTTTATGCAGTTCAAAGGAAGCATTCTGTACGGCAATGCCATTGCAGATATTCTCAGCCTTAAGCACTACCTCCGGATTCTGTTTCTCATTGCGCTCCGGGAACATGGCTTCATAGCTGCGGCCGATCATCTTTTCAATAACTTCATTCATGGTGACATCTTTGGTATAGACTGTATCCACAACTTTTCCGTCTTTCATTGTCGTAATACGGTCTGAAAGTTCAAAGATCTCATCCAGACGGTGAGAAATATAAATAATACTGACTTCTTTTTCCAGCAGCCGGCGAAGGAGAACGAAAAGACGATCCACTTCTTTCGGTGTCAGCACGGCCGTCGGCTCATCCAGGATAAGAACATTGACATCCTGGCTCAGAACCTTGGCGATCTCAACTACCTGCTGATACGCCACGCTCATATCTCCTACGCGATGCTTAGCATCTATATCAAATCCCAGATCGTTCAGAATATTTTGCGCTTCTTTATACAGTTTTCTCCAGTTGATGGTTTTTCCGCCCAGAGACAACCGGTTAATGAAAATGTTTTCGGCAACCGTCAGATGCGGTGCCAGAGAAAATTCCTGATAGATAATTCCCAGTCCGGCTTTTTTCACTTCTTCCAGACTGTTGCCGGCATACTGCTTGCCGTTAATGAAGATCTCGCCGCTGTCTTTTTTGTATGCACCGGACAGGATCTTCATCAGCGTTGACTTTCCGGCACCATTCTGCCCGACCAGGGCATGAACTTCACCTTTCCGTACGGTAAGGGAAACGTCCTGCAGAGCATGTACGCCGCCAAAACTCTTGCTGATATTCTTCAGCTCTACTGTGTTCACATACTGTTCAGCCAACCTGCTCACCAACCTTTCATCTGCAACACTGTTTTCTTAAAGAAAGGGCGGAGTAAACTCATCCTTACTCCGCCCCTTTCTCAGGCATGCACCCGATACTGACTGCAAGCCTTTTTAAAGACGTACTATCTTTTTGCTTGACTTAGAACAGTGAATCCGGGTTGTACCACTCTTCAACATTCTCTTTTGTGACGCAGCCGGCCGGTGTGTAGGTTCTCGGGCTGAAGTCAGACCAGTCAGCACCGTCGAACCAAGCCTGTGCGACCTGATTCAGAGCGATATCAGCAATAGCAGTCGGGCTGTTGGAACCTGTGCAGCCATAGTTGCTGTTTTCATCCATAAGCAGCTCGAAAGCTTCTTTCTGTCCGTCAGCAGCGTTGACGATCAGGACATTGCTCAGATCGACGCCGGCATCTTCCAGAACAGTCATAGCAGCCATTGTCATAACGTCAGCCTCGGAGAACAGAACGTTGAACTCCTCGCCCAGAGCAGCCAGGTCACCGGCAACGTCTGTAGCAGCAGCTTCGGACCAGTCTTTGCAGTAACCCTGGAAGATGACCTCAAGATCAAAGTGGCCATTCTTCTCAAGAGCTCTCTCCATGTAGCCGGCCAGCAGTCCATCGCGGCGGTCAAGAGAGTTCTTTGTTCCAGCTTCACCGGAAATGATAGCGGCTTTGACAGGAGTTGTTCCCATCTGGTCTGCGCACCACTGTCCGCAGAGGAAACCGTTGTCATAGTTGGCAGCCTGAACAGTTGTCAGAACACGGACATCATCGTTCATACCGGAGTCAATGGCGACAACCGGAACACCTTCCTCACGGAAACGATCAACTGTCTCTTTCATGATCTGCGGATCATAAGAAGAGCAGAGGATGATGTCAGCACCCTGTGTGACCATGTCTTCCATGTCAGTGATCTGTTTGTTGGCATCGCCGTTACCATCAGCAATGATAACGTTCCATCCCTTTTCACCGCAGATCTTTTCGCATTCATTGGCGATGGTTGTGAAGAACGGGTTTGTGATCGTGGTTTCGGATACGCCTACGGTGTACTTGTCGCCGCTGCGGGGAGCTCTTGCGCCGCCCTCTTCAGAAGCAGCTTCTTCGGAAGCGGATGCAGCCGCCTCAGCTGTGGCTTCAGATGTAGCTTCCTCAACAGCGGAAGCAGCCTCTTCAGCAACGGATTCGGCCTTGGATGCAGCTTCTTCGGCAACAGATTCAGCCTTGGATGCAGCTTCTTCGGCAGCGGATTCGGCCTTGGATGCAGCTTCTTCTACTGCGGACTCAGCCTTGGATGCAGCTTCTTCGGCTTTCTTGGAAGCACCGCAGCCGCTGATCATAGCGACGGCCATAGCAGCAGCCATGACGATACCTAAAACCTTTCTAGCCTTCATGTAGTAATTCTCCTTTCCCATTTTAAATAGTTAATAAAAATAGCACTTTACAAAATCAATTATAGCATTGATTCTGAGCATTGTAAACTACAAATTTGAAACATTTTTCCTTTTATGAAATATATTTCATAATCTTTTGCCTTAATTTTTAATTATCCTAATCTTTTTAAACATAAATCTGCAAAAATCCGTAAAAAGGCGAATACTGATCAAGGCTTCAGTAATTGTTCTGCCGTACGTTCGTCAATGAACAATTCATCGACAAATCCTCCGAGAAGGGCACAGCTCAGCACTTTTGCCTTTTCCGGCTGTACTACCACACACATTTTATGCGGCTTTTTTTTCAGTTCTTCCAGAGTTATTCCTACACTGTGTGTATACTCACCTTCCATCTCGAATTTCCCGTCCGAACGGATCAGTCTCCCGCATATATCTCCGACAAAACCGCGGGATATCAATTCTTCCATCTCCTCGTACGAAAAATAACCGGACTCATACAGCAGTGACGACGTATTCAGCGGTCCGACACTGAATACAGCAATCTGCGCCTTGCGTATCATTTCAAACAATTCCAGAAACTGATCATCTGACATCACAGCTTCTTTCATAAGTTCATTTGACAAATACGCCGGCAGAGGAAAAGCAAAGCCCTGCGCTTCAAAGGCTGACGCAAAACGTCTTACCGTCTGCTCGACTCCCGTTTCCGTCACATTCATGGTAACGCCTCCGCTCAGACTGACAAATGTCACATCCCGCGGCTCCTTCACATGAAGATCCAAAGCCATTTTGCACAGAGTACGTCCCCAGGACAGACCGATCACATCACCATCTCTCATTATGGAATACAGGTAATCGGAAAACGGCTGGGCCACATCGTGAATGATCATATCCTGGTTTTCCACCTGTACTCTGGTCACGGATACAAAGCTTACTCCGTACTTGTCACGTATTCTCTTTTCCAGTTCAGGAACGGAGTTGTCAGGAAGATTCAATTCTATCTTGACATAGCCCTGCGTTTTTGCTTCTTTTATGAGTCTGCTGATCGTCGCCGTTGACAGCTTTTCCAGCTTGGCGATCTCCTTCTGACTCATGTCAAGAATATAGTGCTCTTTCAGAATCCGAAAAAGTTGTTCTCTGGATACAGCCATTAATTTTTACCTGGCAGCGTTTTTATAATACGCGATCCTTTCTTTAAGATCCGGGATCTTCGCGATAGTTGTGTCTGAAATTATGCTCTGCTCGAGATCCTCATTGGCCAGTTTTTCATGGCCTATGATCGCCCATGTAGCATCATTGAAGAATTCTCTGTCTCTGTCGTCCGTATACGTCATGATAAAACTCTGTCTCGGCTGATTGATATCTTCACCCAGAATTTCCAGCATGTCATATTTCTGGCACAAAGCACGTACGCGAGCCACCTGATCCGGCGCATTTCTGGTCGGAGCATAGCTGAAGGCTCTCATACCGTACTCATGCAGACATTCAAACATCTCGTCAAGGATATCATCCTCAAATTTCTGTGTCTTTTTATCGCCTGTGACCGAATCACCCCGCACATCGCCGAGATAGGTATATGTGGGCAGACAGCCGAGACTGTTCAGGAATGGTACAGCATCACGGACATCCGGAGTCTCATCATGCGACGCATTCTGATACATCATCTCTGAGAAAAAGCCTTTGAGCAGATTTGTCAGATCATACGTATAGATCGGGCTCTCCACGTCCATCAGGAAACCGCGGTTTACCTCCGGTACTTTGATCTTAACTTTATCTGTCAGGAAATCCAGCAGCGGTCTGCCTTTTCCGCATTCGCGGATCATCAACTGTGCAGTAGCAAACAGGATATGCCTCTCCGTGATATTTCCCTTCTGTTCCCAGCGGGATACAGGAATGACATCTCTGTCAAAATCCAGACTCATGCCGAATGCTGATAGTTCCCTGTCGATCGTGACTGTCATTTTCCGATTCCGGATCTCACGTGCCTTACGGATCGGCTGCAGGAACTCTTCTATTTTGTCGATAGAGCGCACCGGTACACCATGAACCGGAAAATATCCTACGGAGAGCTGATCCGGATTGTTGAATTTCTTTCCTGCCAGCGGAGTATTATCCCAGTGCATACGCACTTCAAATCCGGCAGTCGGAACTACGCCGAGTATCTCGCACGCCTCACGGAATTCCAGAATTCCGGCTACAGACTCATGATCCACGATACCACAAGTATCCAGTCCCACCTGATAAGCCTTCCAGGCGATCATCGACGGGCTGTACGGAGAGAAAGAAAAAGTTGAATGAATATGATTGTCACACTCTCCGAGGCGTTCCACCTTCGGAAGTTTTCCCGCATCGATGGCTGCCTTCAGTTCTCTTACTGCGTTCAGCCGGTCATCTCTTTCCCATGCATTCAGCTGTTCTATCGTTTTGTCAAATTCTCCCATGTAATATCTCCTTTATGCATGTACTACGCTGACGAAATGGGCATACTGGTCTTCCCAATATGCTGCTTCTTCTGTCTCGGGAGCAAGTTCATAAACATCCTCAGCCTTGGCAGAAATCAGACGGCCCTCCTCCAGAGAATCTACTTCGCCGGCTGCTTTCAGCTGGAACAGCAGATTGCCGACAGCTGTTGTTTCAGTCGGTCCGCATACTGCGGGAAGCCCCGCCGCATTGGAGATCCACTGGCAGAGCAGATGATTCTGTGTGCCGCCGCCGGCAATCTGCAGTACTTCGAGCTTCTCACCGAGAACAGCCATTACTCCGTCGAAACTGGACCGTACTTCCAGCGCCAGGCTCTTGTATACGCACTCTGCGATCTCTCCTACCGTTTCCGGAACTTCCTGCCCCGTTTCGCGGCAGTAATTCTGGATTTCCAGAGGCATGTTGGCGGGCATGCCGTTGAATACCGGCAGCTGGATATCGATAACTGCTTTCTGCGGCTTTGCTTCTCTGGCAAGGACAACGATATCATCCCATGACAATTCTTTTCCGGCTGTATTTTCTTTATTCCAGTAGTTGCGGCACTGCTGGATGATCCACATGCCGTTCAGATTTTTCAACAGCATACTCTTCCCATATGTACCGCCTTCATTTCCGAATTCAAGCGGAACGATCGCCGGATCAAGGCACGGCTCGTTTCTTTCCAGTCCGGCCAGCGCCCACGTCCCCAGACTGATGAAGCCCCAGTTCTTTTCCGGATATTTGACCGGGATCCCGGCCACGGCGGAAGCAGTATCATGTGTTGCCGGAATAATGACATCGATCGGTTCGATCTCCAGCTCTTCACACACAGAAGCTTTGATCGGTCCGAGGAAGGTTCCCGGCTCCGAAAGAGCGCCGAGAAAATCACTGCGAAGTCCGAGTTTTTCTGTGATCTGCGGTTCCCAGTCACGGGTCTTCTGACTGGTGAGCAGAGTCATGGTCGCATTGGTAAATTCATTGGAAATCTTTCCTGTCAGAAGATAATTCAGAATATCCGGGATCATGAGCAGATGGGCACCGTATTTATACTCAAATGCCTCCTGCTTTTTCAGTGCATACAGCTTATAGATGCCCATGATGCGGTTGCAGGGTCCCTGGGAAAGGCGGAACAATTCTTCTTCTGAGAGGATCTCATGCATCTCGCCGGACAGTTCCCACTGCTTCTCAAAGCGATAATGCAGCGGATTTCCCATCAATCTTCCCTTGTCATCCAAAAAGCCGAAATCACAGCCGAATGTATCTATGGCCATAGATTTTATGTGATTATTATATTTCCTTGCCGCAATACGGATACCATCTTTAATATCAGTAAAAATTCTCAGGATATCCCAAAACAGCTCACCCTCATTGGAAATGACGGGAACATTGGGGAAACGATGAACAACGTCAAATTCAAATGCTTCATTTTCATAGTTGGCAACAATAACACGGCCGTTACTGGCCCCCAGATCCACGATTGCGTAATGTTCCATACCAGCAGATTTCTCCCTTTCCCAGAAAAAAGGGATGTACTGCCTCACGACAGCACACCCCCTGTGATCAGTAACTTATTTTGCCTCGTAGTCTTCGCCGGCTGCTGTCAGATAGATGTTGTGCTCGCCGTCGGAGATAACCGGC
>CACZSZ010000160.1 GCA_902783945.1 uncultured Lachnospiraceae bacterium | reverse complement strand
TCCGTTCATACCTGCGGCACTGTCTGTCCCGGTATCATCAGGAGATGCTGCATCACCTGCTGCTGCAGGATCTCCGGTTTCTTCAGGTACAACCCCGCCCTGCGTATCATCGGCCGTATATGCTTCGCCGCTCTCTGCCGGATCCGCTGTAACGGGTTCCGCGACAAGCGGCTCTGCTGCAGCCATATCCTGCGGTACGACCGGTTCCGCGACAAGAGGTTCCGCCGCAGGCTGCACGGCTTCTACGGCCATATCCTGCACAGCGGGATCTGGTTCAGAACCGATCACGGGCATGACCAATGTACCGGAAGAACACAGCACAAACAGGACTGTCAGCAGACTGATCAGTCCTGTTGCTGTTCTGCTTCTCTTCCGCTTATTTGGTTTTTTACCGTTGCTCAAATACATACTGCCTGTTCTCTGTCTTAATCACAAAACATCCGGGTCTTTTATGAATTCACAGCGGACCGCGCACCGCGTCTGTCCCCCTGTCGTGCAGGTAAACAATGTCAGATCCCAGTCTGCCTCACTTTCGATCATATCTTCCACCTGTTTCGGCTGCAGGACTTCGCGGTTTGTCACAATATACTCATACACAGCTCCATCCACAGCTTTGAACAGTACTCTCTCGCCGATATCGATCCACTTGATCGCGGAAAAATGTGCTGCATAGTTGTGCCCGCAGATCACCAGGTCATCGGTATAATACGAGCCGGAATACCGGCAGGGCGATATCTTGAGTCTCGTCTCGTCCCACTCTTCCATCACGGGCAGGGAAAGATCCAGTCCGGGTATTTCCAGCACACCGATGTACCTGTAGCCGTCGATCACCTCAACCGGCATCTCCGGAACGACTTCTTCCGGGATCAGCGGGTCCCGGACCGGAAAAGATAAGTTCTCCGGGTCTTCCATCCTTTTTTCGAGCGCCTCCTCAAGGGCGCTGAGAATACGGGATGCCTCCTCTCCGGCCCTGTCCGACTCCCGTATGTTATATATCACAAGGAACACCGCCGCACAGACCAAAAGCGCTCCTATGATAATCCTTACTCTTCCGCCGCGGGATCTCATCCGGCCTGTTTCCTCCGCCTCTCTGCCCTGAGTCCGGAAAACAGCAGCACTGCCCCGGCTGCGATCAGCAGAGGTACCGGCCACCAGAGCTGACCTGTCTGCGGAAGCAGCGGAGACGGATTGACCGGAACCGGCGGGACAGGCGTCACCGGAGTGAGCGGCGGAGTTACCACCGGCTTCGCCGTCTCCGGTTTGGGATTGGCGTACACGTCGTAAAGCAGTTCCTTCCCGTCCCATATAGGAACCGTGACAGAAAACGGCGCGATGACCTGGTATCCCTTAGCCGGAGTATTCTGCACAATAAGGTAAAGACCCAGCTCAAGATCCGGAAATACAGCCCGCCCGTTTCCGTCGATCGCAACCGTCTTACCGGCTATACCTTTATTCGCAGCAAATGCGGCCAGTTCTCTGGACAGTTCCGGCTCGCCGTTTTTCCCCGTCCCGATCTTCGAAAGAGATACCGGACATCCGGAAAAAGCCTCTGTATACCGGAATTCGTTATCCACTGCAGAAGCGACCTCATATGCCGTCAATGTGCCGCCCGGAACTCTTGTTCCTTCACTTGTGTGAATATCCACCGTGATGGAACCGTTACGCGAGTAATCCGGCTGACGGTTTTGTATCTCATCTGCTCTGACCGGGATGCTCAGCATGAGCATCATGGCGCAGATGATACAGACAAACAGCTTTTTCCTCATATTCGTCTTTTTCCGTTTCCTGTCAGCACAAGTGCAATCACCAGGATCAGCAAAAACGGTGCAGCCGCAGCTGAAGCCGCTATAACGGGATCGATCCGGATCGCATCAGCGATCACATTGACGTCCCGCGACAAGTTCGGGATCCGTCTCCCGCGCACCAGCAAACGGTGTGTGTTGATCCCATACGGCGTGCAGGTGATCAGTGTACAGTAATCTTCCTCCGGATCGATCTTCAGGTCGTTCATCTCCTGCGGAAGGACCGTCCTGATCTGATCCACTTCGTATGTCAAAGTCCTGCCAAGTACCTGAAGCAGGAACGTGTCTCCCTTATCCAGCTGGTCTATGTCGGTAAACAGTTTTGCCGACGGCAGACCTCTGTGTCCGGATATGGCACAGTGTGTGCCGGCCCCTCCAACCGGAAGGGACGATCCGGTGATATGTCCGATCGCAACCTGCAGAACGGACTCTTCAATCCCATGATAGATGGGCAGGCTTACGTTGATCGACGGGATTTCCACATATCCCATAATGCCGGTCCCTGTCACATCCAATAAGGACGCGTATTCTTTTTCTTCTTCCTCTGTAAGAACAAATCTGTTCGGCTTCGACAGCAGCGCCGCATTGTAGGCTTCTGCCTCCTGCAGCATGCGCTCGTACTCTTCCTCGTCCATGGAAGCAGCCGTGCGCACATAACTGGCTATCGCCCGGGATTGGTGGAAACTGTTCCACCAGTCCGAAAACGTCGGGTACAGGAGCAGGCCCAACCCCGCGATCATAACCAGAACCAGCACGATCGTGCCGCCGATGCCGCGTTTCTTCTTTGTGTTCTTCATTTCCTGATCAGCCCGGGAGCCGGAGCCTGATGGCCGGCTCCCGGATTATAATCTGTAATGGTTCTCAGTCTTTGTTCGAGCGGCGGCGTGCCACCAGGATGATCGCAGC
>CACZSZ010000159.1 GCA_902783945.1 uncultured Lachnospiraceae bacterium | reverse complement strand
TTTAAGTCCCAGGTTCTTAACGCGGTCCCGGAGTCCGCGGATGGCTTCCCAAACTGCAAAATCCCCGTCGAAACCAGTACTGGCCCGAATTAATAATAGTATACCACACCGAAATGCGGCAGAGTATCAAAAGGTTGTACAGTTTTTCTTTTATACTGTTATATACAAACCGGCAGGGGAAACAGCGACCGGGCGCTTGTCCGTTATGCCTGCACTCTGGCTTTGAATTCGCGTTCCGCTTCTCGGCGCATGTCTTTTTTGGCGATATCATGCCGCTTGTCGTAAAGCTTCTTGCCTCTGGCCAGACCGATCTCCACTTTGATTACGGAATTTCTGAAATACACGGTCAGCGGTACCAATGTGTACCCCTTCTGCGCGACCTGGCCGCTCATCTTCCGGATCTCCGACTTGTGGAGCAGCAGCTTTCGCACGCGCAGCGGATCCCGGTTGAAGATATTTCCTTTTTCGTACGGGCTGATGTGCATGCCATAGATAAACATTTCGCCCTTTTCTTCCCGGATAAAAGCCTCTTTGATCGAACATTTGCCCATACGGACAGATTTCACTTCCGTTCCCGCCAAGGCAATACCTGCCTCGTATTTTTCCTCTATGAAATAATCGTGATACGCTTTTTTATTGTTCGCGATCAGTTTTGTGCCTTTTTCTTTAGCCATATAACCACTCTCTATTCCTTTATCCGCCCTCAGACAGGCTGCCAGGAACTCAGCACTCCGAACGGTACGAAACAAAAAGGGCTGCTACAGTATCTGCAGCAGCCCGGGAAATCAAAAATTCACGTTAAGGATAACGGCCAGAGCGACAAATACGATGGCCAGGATGCGGGTGATACGGATCAGCCGCCCCTCCTCTGAGCGTCCCTTGTTTTTGCTCCAGTAAGTGTCATTGTTCATGCTCATTCCTGCCAGAGCTCCAAGGCCTTCATTTTTTCCCTGCTGCATCAGGATCAGAACGATCATCACGACACAGTCAATTGCAAACAGCACAGTTAAAACGGTTCGTAAAGCTACCACTTGAATTCCTCCGGTTCCTGATTCTATCTTATCTCAGTATGCAGTATTGCTGCAAGCTTTCAAATCAACTCAGATATAATAACATATCTAAAACTAAATAACAACTGATTCCTTATTCTTTTTTCAGGATTGAAATCCTGATCCAGTCTGTACTTCGATCGTCAGACATGCTGTACTTTCTGCCGCATCCTCTCCGGGAAACAAAAGATGTTTCTTATCCAAAAAGATGAGCAGAATTGCCAGCAGGATACCAGCAAGAATCGTCAAAAAAGTTTTGATTCCGTTATGACGGCGTTTTTCTTTTTCCGTTTTACCATGTTCTGAACTGTACAGGACACTGGTGTCATTTCTTTCCCCGGGCATCCATGCACTTTCCTCACTGAGCAGTGAGCCGCAGTACCTGCAGTATTTCGGGTATCCAGTTATTTTCTTTCCACATTGCGGACAGTACATATCATCCTCCGGTATGCAAAGAAAAACGTCTGCCGTCTTATTTAGTATCCTGTTTCACCAACAAAGAGTGGCCGGTCATTTCCTTCGGCTGTTCCATTCCCATCATGTCGATCAGCGTCGGGACAATATCGCACAGCTTTCCGCCTTCGGCCAGCTTCCAGGAGGGATCCGCATTGAACAGGATGAACGGTACCGGATTGGTCGTGTGCGCCGTGAACGGTTCGCCTGTCTCTTCATCGACCATATATTCGGCGTTGCCGTGATCCGCACAAAGGAACATCTGTCCGTCCACTTCCTTTATTGCTTCACAAGCCCTGCCCACGCAGGCATCAACAGCCTCGATTGCTTTGATCGCCGCTTCCTCGACACCGGTGTGGCCGACCATATCCGGATTGGCAAAGTTGATGATGATCACGTCATACTTTCCGGAACGGACCGCCTCACAGAGCTTGTCGCAGACGCCGTAGGCACTCATCTCCGGCTGCAGATCGTAGGTCGCCACCTTGGGAGAATGAACCAGTATTCTGTCTTCTCCTTCGTTCGGCTCTTCTACGCCGCCGTTGAAAAAGAATGTCACATGTGCATATTTTTCCGTCTCGGCGATACGGGCCTGTTTCAGGCCGTTCTTTGCCAAGTATTCTCCAAATGTATTGACGATCTTCTCTTTTTTGAAAGCCACAAATTTGTTGGGGATAGTCTCGTCGTAATCCTTAAAGCACACATAGGTCAGATCTGTCAGTCTCTCGCGTGCGAAGCCGCTGAACTCCGGATCGCAGAAGGCTCTGGTGATCTCACGCGCCCGGTCGGGACGGAAATTATAGAAGATCACGGAGTCACCGTTCTGAATGACCGTGACGGGCGTACCGTCTTCTTTCTTCATGACCGTAGGGATCACAAATTCGTCTGTCACACCGGCATCATAAGAGGCCTGCATGGCCGCCAGAGGATCTGTCCCTCCGTCCACGCCTTCTCCCAGTGTCAGCGCCCGGTAGGCTTTCTCCTCGCGGTCCCAGCGGTTATCCCGGTCCATAGCGTAGTAACGCCCGGAGATCACACCGATCTTTCCGATCCCGATCCCGTTCATTTTTTCCATCAGCTCCGCAATATACTCTTTTCCGGATGCCGGCGGTGTGTCACGGCCGTCCAGGAAGCA
>CACZSZ010000158.1 GCA_902783945.1 uncultured Lachnospiraceae bacterium | reverse complement strand
TAGAGACTGATGTAGTCGGTCACATCCATGAAGACCTCATCAATGGAATACACATGGATATCCTCCGGGGCGATGTATTTAAGGTAGATGCCGTAGATGGCTGCGGAACAGCGGATGTAGGCAGCCATCTGCGGCTTCGCGATGATGTAATCGATCTTCCGGCCGGTCCTGCGCTCCGCCTGCCGGATGGCTTCCTTTGCCTGAAAGAGCCTTGGCCGGCTGGGGACGCCGAGAGCCTTGAGAGCAGGAGATACCGCAAGACAGATGGTCTGCTCCGAATGTGATTCATCGGCAACCAGAAGATATGCAGTCAGCGGGTCCAGGCCGCGCTGAACACATTCGACAGATGCGTAGTATGATTTCAGATCGATACAGATGTAGATCCGGTGAGAGGCATCATGTGCCCATACCGAAGACGGCAGCGTGCGGACGCTGAACATAGCATGGCCTCCTTTAAACGCGAGCAGCGTTCCTGGTCAGACCGGAACGCTGCCAGCTGCGAGCGGCGCGTTTTTTAAAAAGTCGCTGCGGACCGGAATATACTCACTGTATGAATCGATAAGTCCGTCATGCAGCATCAGGCGGGCCTTAAAATCAAGAAATTCAGGCGGAACCTTCAGAATTTTGGCGGCGGTGAGCATGTCATACTCATGAAGAAGATCCAGCGTTTCCTTTGTATCGAGGAGATACTCTGCCGCGAAGAAAGTAGCCTCATTTTCCATGCGAGCCAGTTCTGTGCTTCCTGTAGAATAACCGAAATGGCTGTCCCGGAAGGCACAGCAGGCACCCTGCAGATGGTTCATCACATAGTGGCCGGTTTCATGGGCCAGAATGAAAGGAACAGCGTCATCGACCAGATCGCTGTTAAGAGTGATGGCAGCGCAGCGGTTGTTTTTTATGATGAATGCCCGTATACTGTCCGGATCAGTGCCCATGGGGAGCTCAAGCAAAGTGAGATCCAGTCCGCGGATCACGCCGCGGATGTTGGCAGGACCGTAGAGGTCACGCAGATCCGCAGCCTTTTTTTGAATCATCTTGTAATCAGTCATTGCGCGTCAGTTTCCTCCGGCTTCTTTTTGCCGAACTTCTCGCGGGCCTTCTGCTTGTTGGCGAAGTAAGCGCGGGTGATTGCTTCGTAGAACATATCCTTCTGACTTTCAGTCAGTGTTCCGCCGGCAAAGAGAGCCTCATTCTGCTCAAGAAGTCTTGTCATTTCCTCCGCGCCGCGGCTGCCGAACATTTCACGTGCTTCTGAAATAAAAGGTTCCTGTTCGATGCCCGCCTGCGGATCCGTGATCTCATCACGTTCCAGATAACGCACAGTGACATTGAGAGCCTTCGCGAGAGCACGGACAGTCGAGGCATGGGGCCGTTTGTCAGTCGTTTCATAGGAAATGATCGACCGCCGTGACAGGCCGCACATTCCCGCAAGCTGTTCCTGGCTCAGACGCATTTCCTCGCGTTTCGCCCTGATCTTTTCACCAAATATGCTCATGTTGATTACCTCTGATCATCCTTTTCTGGTATCCGCTGTTCCCCTTTTATGCATAGAGTAGATTCACGCATGAAGAAGGGGCAGCAGCTTCTAAAAGTGAACTATATATACAGTATAATTCACAAAATTCACCATGTCAATCTGAATACGCATTTTTCAGGGATCAGAAATTCATGATCAGGCAAAATGCTTGTCATGCTGCCTGCGGTAGCATATGATATTATTGAGTAAAAACACGGATTATATACTGCGCCGCAAATCAGGAGGTAGCGAATAATGAATGAAGTATATCAGGCATCGGACAGCCGTTATTGTGAAATGAAATATAACCGTGTAGGGAAAAGTGGTCTGATGTTCCCCGCGGTTTCGCTGGGCTTCTGGCACAATTTTGGCAGCAGGGACAACTTTGATACCATGCGCAGCATGTGCCGGACGGCTTTTGATCACGGGATCACGCAGTTTGATCTTGCCAATAATTACGGTCCTGTGTATGGAAGCGCGGAAGAAAACTTCGGCAAGCTGTTTGAAAAGGATTTCCGGACATACCGCGATGAACTGGTCATTACAACGAAAGCCGGGTATGATATGTGGCCGGGTCCTTACGGGAACTGGGGATCAAGGAAATATCTTTTCGCCAGTCTGGACCAGAGCCTGAAAAGGATGCATCTGGATTATGTTGATATATTCTATCATCACAGGATGGATCCGGACACGCCTCTGGAGGAGACCATGGAGGCTCTGGCAGATATTGTAAAAAGCGGACGCGCGCTCTATGCAGGCGTGTCAAATTATAATAAAGAATATACGGATAGGGCCGTAAAGCTTTTACGTGAACTCCATTGCCCGTTTATTGTCAACCAGAGAAGATACTCGATTTTTGACAGGACGATCGAGGAGGACGGAGTCAAAGATTACTGCAGAGAAGCGGGGATCGGAATTATCGCGTTCAGTCCTCTGGCGCAGGGATTGCTGACAGACAGATATCTGCACGGGATCCCAGCCGACAGCCGCGCATCCAGAGATGGAAGATTCCTTAAAACAGGCGACATTACCCCTGAAAAGGTGGAATGTATCCGGAAGCTGAACGAGCTGGCAGCGAAGCGCGGGCAGACACTGGCCGAGATGTCACTCGCCTGGATCCTGAAGGATGGAGATGTATGTTCGGTCCTGATCGGCGCATCGAGACCGGAACAGATTCTCGACAACATCCGGGCGATCCAGAATACTGATTTTACAGCAGAAGAGCTGGCAGCGATCGACGCGGCCTGCGGAAGATAAGAATAATGACGGCATGAAATCTGTGAAAGATCTCATGCCGTTATTACATTAACTGCGTTTTCACTGTTTTATGAAGATCCGCATATTCCTGACAGGCTTTGAATAGCCGGCGACATTTTTTCTGGGACTCTTCGTTGGTCAGAAACCCATTCATAGTAAAAACGTTTTTGCATAAATAATGGATTATTTCAAAAAAATACCCCAAATATAGAACAGATATCGGGTTTTTCTGGTTTTTATTATAGCTTTTCCCGATATTAGAAAAAATATGAGAAAAACAGCTCATAAAAAATATAAAAATTTTAGTATTTTTAGAAAAATGTGTTATAATTAAGCCAATAATTGTATGCTCATACGCTGCGGCAGAGAACAGGCTGTACCGTTTTGCACAGAGATACCATTGGTCATAGAAAAAAGACAGGAGAACAGGAAAGCATGGAAGGTCATGAAAAACCGGCAAACCACCGGGTGTCAATAAACGATGTTGCGAAGCTGGCTGGAGTATCTGTGGGTACGGTATCGCATGCGCTGAATTCCGTAGGTTATGTGAAACAGGAAACAAGGGAAAAAATCATCCGGGCAGCGGAAACATTGAATTATGTTCCGAATCGTGCGGGCAGGATCCTGAAAACCAGGAAAACGGATCTGATCATGTTGGCCATACCGGATACGTCTAATGAAATCTATTTTGGCATGATCGAAGGCGTTCAGAAAACGATCAAAGAATACGGGTATTCACTCCTTCTTTACTATACGAACGGACTGCTGGATCAGGAACTGGGCGCGGTCAGGCTTCTGCAGGAAAACGTGATCGACGGCCTGATACTGGTACATTTTTCGTATGACAAACGCCTGATCGATGAAATAATCAAGGCAGGGAATCCGGTGGTTCTGCTGGGAATGTGCAACCATCTCTGGGCTAACCGGGGATATCCTTTCGGGACCGTATCTATCGATGTATATCAGGGGATACTTGCTGTTATGCAGCACCTGCTTCGAATCGGCCATAAGAAGATAGGGTATCTGGCAGGAAAGGCGGATACGGAAGTGTACGGCCAGAGGCATCAGGCTTATATGGAAGCTTTGAAAAGTGCAGGCCTGGAATACAGACAGGAATATGTATCGTGGAACGATTATACAGAGATGGGAGGATATAATTCCGGAAGAGCATTGTACCGACTGGAAGATAAGCCCACCGCGATCTGCTGCTCAAATGACCTGCAGGCGATCGGCTGCTGGGAAGCAGTGCGGGATATCGGGGGATGTATTCCGGATGATCTGGCGCTGACAGGTCTTGATAATATCAATATTTCACGAATCCTGAATATAACATCGCTCGACATGAGGGAAATGGAGATGGGAATCTCTGCGGCAAATCAGATGATGGCGCACCTTGTGCATGATGAAAAGGAATATGAGGATGTGTACTTTAAACCGAACCTGATCGTAAGGGACAGCAGCCTTTATATGAAAAGATGAGGAACAGATCAGAGGGGATCCGGACTTACCGGGTCCCTTTTTTTGTATGAAAATTAAATTGATAAAATATAAACGTTTTTTGAAAATAATTGACAGATTAATTTAAAACGATTAAAAGGGGGCATTAATATATGCATTATGCATAATATAACAAAAAACAATTCGGTAAAATTAGATAATTGATTTATAAAAACGTTTTTGGTAATATCAGACCAGATAGAAAAACGTTTTTATAAAATGCAAAGATGAAGCTTTGTATAAGGTAAAGTTCTGTTGGATCGCTGTCTTGCAGAAGACAGCAGTGCGGGAAATTAACTAACTAAAAGCATTTTTCATGAAAGGAGCACACGTTATGAAGAAAAAACTGATGACTCTCGTTATGTCGGCTGTTATGGCAGGGATTCTGATGGCTGGGTCTGCTTTTGCAGAAGAGGCATTTAATCCTGATACAGAGACGGATACGATTCCGTATGATCAGCTTGAAGAAAAATTCGGCCCAATATCTGACCTTGAGCTTCCGGAAGGAATTGTCCTTGGAAGTATCCTGAAGAACCAGGCAAATGAGTTCTGGCTTGCGCTTGGTGATGGCATGACCAGCGCGGCAGAGGCAAACGGGGCAACGATCGATATCCAGGCAACGCGTACCGAGACGGATACGGCCGGACAGCTCTCAATTGCCGAAACAATGCTTCAGAATGATTACAACGCGCTTATTCTTTCGCCTCTTACAAACGAGTGCCTTGATTCTGCAGTAGCTTCGGCTAAAGAAGCAGGACTTCCGATCGTCAACGCGAACTGTGAGTATGTTGCTGACGCTGATGTATTCGTAGGCGGTCTTCAGATCGAGATCGGACATAAAGCAGCTGATTACATAGCAGAGAAAATCGGCGAAGAGGGTAAAGTAGCCATTATCGAAGGCGTATCCGGAACATTTACATCTATTCAGCGTGTTAACGGTTTCAATGAGCAGATCGCTAACTATCCGAACATCGAAGTGGTTGCCAGTGTTCCGGCTGATTATGAAGTAGAAAAAGGCATGAATGTTGCAACGGATATTCTCACACAGAATCCGGATGTAGCTGCCCTGTACTGCTGCAATGACAACATGGCTCTCGGCGCTGTTGAGGCCCTCAGACAGGCAGGAAAACTTGGCGAAGTTATTGTTATCGGTGTTGACGGAACCGGTGATGCTTATAAGTCAATTCATGCTGGTGAGCTGAATGCTACAGTTGACCAGTTCCCGGCTATGAACGGTGAGGTGGCGGTTGAGGTTGCTCTTCGTCTGCTTGGCGGGCAGGAGATCCCGCGTGTTGTCAGTACTCCGATCGAAGTCGTTGACGAAGATAACGCAGCTGATTTCGGTAAATGATCAATGCTGCATGAAAGCAAAGGACATATGGAAGAATATGACTTTGGGAGCGGAAACTGACGCTCCGTGTAAATGACAGACTGTATGGTCCGGGGCACAACAACATCTCTGCCTGGGAGCGGATGTGTTTGTGCGCCGGACTTTTTTGCGGGAAGATAAGCAGATCCTTAGAGGAAGGAGACTTTACGGATGTCTGGGGAATATATTCTGAGGATGGAAAATATCAGCAAACGTTTCGGTGCGGTCCAGGCTCTGGATAATGTTCATTTTGAATTGAAACAGGGTGAGATCCATGCGCTCGTTGGCGAGAACGGAGCCGGAAAAAGCACATTCCTGAACATCCTTTCCGGAGCATATACGCAGGACAGCGGGCGGATATTGCTCGGAGAAGAACAGGTAACATTTAAGAATCCGCTTGCGGCAAAGGCCAGGGGAATCGTAAAGGTTCATCAGGAACTGCAGTTGATACCGGAGATCAGCGTTGCGCAGAACATGTTTCTCGGCAAGGAACTGACAGGTAAATTCGGAACACTGAGTTATGGCGATATGGAAAAACAGGCCGATGTCATGCTGAGAAAGCTGAACGCTGAATTTCCCAGCTCTGTGATCACAAAGACCCTGAGCACAGCGCAGCAGCAGATGGTAGAGATCGCAAAAGCACTGCTTTATGATTTCACCGTGTTGGCGCTGGATGAGCCAACCGCCAGTCTGACTACCAGGGAAATCGATGAGCTGTTTAAGATCGTTAAAGAACTGAAGCGGCAGGGCAAATCGATCATCTACATCTCCCACAGAATGGATGAGATCTTTGAATTATGCGACCGATGCACAGTATTCCGTGACGGACAATATATTGATACTGTGCAGGTATCCGATGTCGACAAGGGACAGCTTGTCCAGATGATGGTCGGCAGGGATATAGGAAGTGAAAACTATCATAAGGATGAGCCTGTTTCAGAGGAAGTGGTGCTGGAGATAAATGACCTTTCTGGTGAGAACGGGCGGTTCGAACACGTTAGCTTTTCTCTTCGTAAAGGTGAGATCCTGGGGCTTGCAGGACTCGTTGGGGCTGGAAGAACAGAGTTGGTGCGCGCAATTTTCGGCGCGGACAGGATTGCTTCCGGGACTATTAAATTAAAGGGGCAGACAGTGGCGATCCGCCAGCCGAAGGATGCTATTAACTGTGGTATCATGCTGATTCCGGAAGACCGGAAATTGCAGGGGTTCGTCCCCGGGCTTACGAATACGGCTAATGTCGGATTATCGAGGCTGGACAGATACATATCACATTTCGTGATCAATTTCAAAAAGATGGAACAGCATGTAAAAAGCCTGACCCGTCAGCTTGATGTCCATCCGGAAGATAACAGCCTGCAGACCCGCCAGCTCAGTGGAGGAAACCAACAGAAGGTCGTTGTGGCCAAGGCATTGAACGTGGAACCAGACATATTGATCTTGGATGAGCCAACAAGGGGAATCGATGTCAACGCCAAGCATGAAATCTACGAACTGATCCGGCGCCTTGCGGATGAAGGAAAATCAATCATACTGATTTCTTCTGAGCTTACGGAGGTACTGAAACTGAGTGATCGGATTATTATCATGTATGAAGGAAAAATGACAGGCGAGGTCGACGGCAGGACAACAACGGAAGATGAAGTAATGCATTATGCAGTAGGAGGCTGACCAAATGAAGACGTTGTTAAAAAATCCAAATGTGAGCAGAAAGCTCGGTATCATCGGAAGTCTTCTGGTGCTGATGATCGTGTTTACCGTACTGACAAACAAATTCTTCTCCATTGGCAACTTTCTGAATATCCTTCAGCAGGCAGCAATCAATCTCTGCGTTGCAGTAGGAATGACGTATGTAATTATTACTGGGGGAATTGATCTTTCCGTGGGTTCCGTTATGGCACTGAGCGGAATGATTATGGCAATGACAATGGAATCCGGCTTTCCGCCTGTGTTAGCCGTGTTCCTTGGCCTGGCGCTGGGAGCATGTTTTGGTTCCTTGAATGGCGTCCTGATCGCAAGACTTCAGCTGCAGCCCTTCCTTGTGACGCTCGGGACGATGAGTGCTTACCGCGGAATAACTCTGATTATTTCGAACGGACTGCCGGTCAGGGGCTTTTCTTCAGCGTATGTTAATTTTATGAATTCGCTGAATAAGGTCATTCCTCTTCCCATCATCCTTTCGCTGATTCTGGCCTTGTGCGCTTTGTTTGTGCTCAGATATTTCAAGTTCGGACAGTATCTGTTCGCTGTGGGTGGCAATGAGGAAGCCACAAGACTGTCAGGCATCAATACGTCTCTCATGAAGATTGCGACATACGGATTCAGCGGTTTCTGCAGTGCTCTAGCGGCAGTCATCTTTCTTGGAAGGCTTGGAGCAGCTGATCCTCAGGCAGGAAACGGATATGAAATGAATGCGATAGCGGCATCGGCTATCGGTGGAGCATCACTGGCAGGAGGAAAGGGCAGTATTGTAGGTACGATCATTGGATGCCTGATCCTTCAGACATTGAATAACGGACTTACATTGCTGAACGTACAGTCATTTTACCAGACGTTCGCAATCGGTGTCATTGTACTGATTGCTACGATCATAGACAGATATTCTTCAAAGTAACTGAAACAGTCATTGATACGTGCAGCTGCAGACGCAGCCAGCAGTTAAGGAGGAAACTATGAGCAGCAAAATTCGTGAGACACTAAACGAGGGTAAAGGCATCTTTCGTATGGTTCCGGCATTTATACCGGTAAAGTTCGGCGTTCCCGGGCGGAGACTCAAGATTCATCCGGATGATTATTTTAAGTTCGGCGCGGATGCGGGTACGATCATGGAGCGCTGGTTCTGCTCTGTGAGCGGTACAAGAGTTAAAAATCCGAAGAGACCAGATCAGGGACTCAGCTATGTTGTTGCTGCAGACGGAACACAGTTCCTTCTCAAGGATGCGGTGCAGGAACTGGGCAGCGATCTGATTGGCAGCGAACTTTGGGAGAAATATCATACATTCCCGGTATTCGCAAAATTCTTTGATTATGAGACACCGTTGTATTTCCATTTTCATCCAAGAACGGAAATTGCTAAAAACGTAGGCTGTGAAGCAAAGCCGGAGTGCTATTACTTCCCGCCTCAGATGAATCCGAACTCCGGACGCAGGGCATCCACATATTTCGGTTTTAACAAGGGTGTCACCAAGGAGGATGTTCGGGAATGCATAGCTCATTTTTCTGATTACGATACACATATCACAGATATGTCCAGGGCCTACAATATTGCACCGGGACAGGGCTGGTATGTGCCGGCAGGCGTAATCCATGCGCCGGGTTCTTTACTTACCTATGAGCCGCAGTGGGGAACTGATCTGAACTGTGTCCTTGAGAATGTGGTATGCGGAGAGGTCTTTGGCGAGAAATATATGACGGACATCATTCCCGAGGGAGTAGAAGATAAGGTCGAGTACATTATGAACGCGATTGACTGGGAAGCCAACTATGAACCTGATTTCAAGGAGAAATATTATTGTCCGAACATGGAGCTTCCGCATACGCAGGAAGGCCTGATCGAGAAATATGTCTGCTATGGAAATGAATACGTAACCGCGAAGGAAGTGACAGTTCTTCCAGGAGCAGAGATCATCCTGAAAGATAAAGCTGCTTATGGTTGTGTAATGGTCCAGGGTTTTGGTAAATTCGGAGATTTCGATGCAGAGGCGGTCAACATGATGCGTGTCGGCGACCTGACTCATGACGAGTACTTTGTAAGCAAAGATCGGGCTGAGCAGGGTGTCAGGATCAGAAATGACAGCCAGTGTGAGCCGATGGTGATCCTGCAGCATTTTGGCCCGGATAACGCTGTATATGCTGAATGAGAACTGGACATATGCAGGTATTTTAGTGATCCGCAGGAGGTACGGAAATGGTCATATATCACGGAATATTTCATGTAAAGCCAGGAATGAGGGACGCTTATGTAAAAGAGATCCTCGCGTCTGGATTGATCGGCGAATTCGAAAAGCAGCCGGGGTGCCGTTTTTACACAGTAGGGGTTTCTTTGACGAACTCCGATGATCTGATCGTGTGTGATGCATGGGAAACAGAAGAAGATTTCAAAGGCCATGTAGAATCCGGGGCAGTCGCTGATTGGCATGAGATCTACCACAGATATGTGCCTTCTTGTGATGAGAAAGAATATTATTTTCCCGGAAACGGAGACAAATAAAATTTTAAAAGAAAATGATGATTGATAGAATTCCTGCGCTGTTCAGAATATGTCGGCGCAGGAATTCTTCTTTATATAAATGATTCGCATTGGTCCTGAAAACTGTGTTATGCTGTTAACTGTGAGAAGAAACAATGAACAAGCATTTCCATGATAAAAGGGCACAAGATCAGGAGCACAGTTATGGGACCAGTCAGCGTTATGATCAAGCCGGCATCCGGCGGCTGCAATATGCAGTGCGCGTATTGCTTTTACTGCGACGAGCAGAATAAAAGAGACCAGTTTTCCTACGGGATGATGTCGGAGGAGACTCTGAAAAATACGATCCGGAAAGTTCTGGGGAATGCGGAAGGCTCATGCCTGATCGCCTTCCAGGGCGGTGAGCCCACGCTCCGCGGACTTGATTTTTTCCGGAAGGCTGTGGATCTGGTTCAGCATTATAACCGGAAACATGTCCGGGTGCAGTTCGCGTTTCAGACGAACGGAACGAACATTACGGATGAATGGGCGGAGTTCTTTTATGAGAACCATTTTCTTGTTGGGGTCTCGCTTGACGGAACCAGGGAGAACC
>CACZSZ010000157.1 GCA_902783945.1 uncultured Lachnospiraceae bacterium | reverse complement strand
GCGCAGTATCTGCTGCCGCAGCTTTCACGGTTCAAGCTGGATACGGTCGCCAAGGCAGTGCAGGTGTCGCTGGATCATCACCACCGTGCAGTCGATGACGCGGCCTGTACGGCAGAAATATTTGTGAAGTTCATTCAGATGCTGGAGGAGCGCGGCATCACGACACTGGAAGAGATGAACGCGAAAGGCGCCATGGAGAAACATGCGGTCAGAAAGCTGCGCGCACATCATGCCGTCCTCCTGGCGAAAAATGAGACCGGACGTGTCAATCTTTACCGGCTTGTTTCGGCATCGCACCTGGATTATATACAGAACAAGCCGAAGCTGCCCAAAAGCCTCGTCAATAAGTACCGGGAAGGGATCCTGGTCGGATCCGCCTGCTCCGAGGGAGAGATCTTCCAGGGGCTGCTGTCCGGTATTGCGGAAGAGGAACTGGCGCGGCTTGTCACCTTCTACGATTATCTGGAAATCCAACCGCCGGAAAATGACCGGTATCTGATCGATGATGAAGACGAAGAAGCCGTCAGCAGTCTGGAGGATCTGCAGGAGATCGGACGGAAGATCGTCAGACTGGGAGAACAGTTCCACAAGCCGGTTGCGGCGACGGGTGATGTGCATTTCACGGATCCGGATGATGTCCTGTACCGGCGGATCATCATGCACGGCAAAAAACGAAAAGATTTTGATGAGCATGACCAGGAATCGCTCTATTTTCGGACGACCCGGGAAATGCTGGAGGCCTTTGCCTATCTGGGAGAAGACAAGGCGCGCGAAGTCGTGGTGGATACACCGCGCAGGATTGCAGACAGCATAGAAAAGATCAGTCCGATCCGGGCAGGAAAATTCCCGCCGGTCATCGAGGATTCCGACAAACAGCTGCGCGAGATCTGCGAGCGGAGGGCTCACGAGATCTATGGGCCGGAACTGCCGGATATCGTGGCCAGAAGGCTGGAGAGGGAGCTGACATCCATTATCTCGAACGGGTATGCTGTCATGTACATCATTGCCCAGAAGCTGGTGTGGAAGTGCAACGAAGACGGATACCTTGTAGGTTCCCGCGGATCGGTCGGATCTTCTTTTGTGGCGACCATGTCCGGGATCACAGAGGTCAATCCGCTGGCTCCGCATTATCTCTGTGCGAAGTGCCACTATGTGGACTTTGACTCGGAAGCAGTTCAGCGGGCTGTAAAGGAAGGCCGCGTCGGCTGCGACCTGCCGGACCAGGTCTGCCCCGTGTGCGGGGAGCCGCTGCAGAAGCTGGGCTTCAATATTCCATTCGAGACGTTCCTGGGATTCAAGGGAAACAAGGAACCGGATATTGACCTGAATTTTTCGGGAGAATACCAGACCAAGGCACACAAGTACACGGAAGTGATCTTCGGGAACGGTCAGACATTCCGGGCCGGTACGATCGGCACTATGGCCGACAAGACGGCTTACGGGTATGTCAAGAATTTTTACGAAGAGCAGAATATATATAAGCGGAGCTGTGAGATCGACCGGATCGTGCAGGGCTGTGTCGGGATCCGCCGTACGACAGGACAGCATCCCGGCGGGATCATCGTGCTTCCGATCGGCGAGGACATCAACGCATTCACACCGGTCCAGCACCCTGCAGATGATCCGAATTCCGACATCATCAGCACACATTTTGACTATCACTCGATCGATTCCAACCTGCTGAAGCTGGACATTCTGGGACATGATGACCCGACCATGATCCGCATGCTGGAAGATCTGACCGGTACGGATGCGACAAAGGTCCGTCTGGATGAGCCGAAGGTCATGACGCTGTTCAAGGACACCAGTGCGCTGGGCATCACGCCCGAAGATATCGGCGGCTGTCCGCTTGGCTGTCTGGGCGTGCCGGAGTTCGGCACGGAATTTGTTATCCAGATGCTGCAGGACACAAAGCCGCAGAGCTTTTCGGACCTGATCCGCATATCCGGCCTGTCACACGGCACAAACGTCTGGATCGGCAATGCCAAGACCCTGATCGATGACAAAAAATGCACGATCTCATCGGCAATATGTACCCGTGATGACATCATGACATATTTGATCGGATGCGGTCTGGAGAGTGAACTGTCCTTTACCATTATGGAGAGCGTCCGGAAGGGAAAAGGCCTGAAACCCGACTGGGAATCCGAGATGAAGGCGCACGATGTGCCGGACTGGTACATCTGGTCCTGCAAGCAGATCAAGTACATGTTCCCGAAGGCGCACGCCGTGGCCTATGTCATGATGGCCTACCGGATCGCCTGGTACAAGATCTATTATCCGCTTGCTTACTATGCGGCGTATTTTTCTATCCGGGCCTCAGCTTTTTCCTACGAAAAAATGTGCCTGGGCCGCAGTCAGCTGGAATCGTATATGAAAGACTACAGGAGCCGCAGCGATTCACTGACCAGCCAGGAAAAAGAGACGCTGAAGGATATGAAGATCGTACAGGAAATGTATGCGAGAGGTTTTTCTTTCGTGCCGATCGATCTGTACAGGGTGGATGCGCATCGTTTTCAGATCGTGGACGGCGGCCTGATGCCGTCCCTGTCGGCAATCGAAGGACTCGGCGACAAGGCCGCCGACAGCATCGTGATCGCCGCGCGGGAAGGTACTTTCCTTTCAAAGGACGATTTCCGCAGAAGGGCCAGGGCAGGAAAGACGATCACCGACACACTGGACCGCTTCGGGATCCTGGCCGGACTGCCGGAGACAGACCAGATCAGTTTGTTTGATCTGACCTGAGCTCATGCAGTATACTTTTATAGATAGCTGATCAAACGCCTCTGTCCACATGTTTTTGCCGCTTGCCTGAACCACTGCGCTGAGCTCACAGTTAACTCCGACTAAGTGTCCGGCATATTCACAAATGCTGCGTTCATATCCCGGACACTAAGTCTGCGTAAACCGTGGAT
>CACZSZ010000156.1 GCA_902783945.1 uncultured Lachnospiraceae bacterium | reverse complement strand
TCCAGTGACACAAAGGCCAGCGTGGTGAAACAGCCGCTGTCAGAGATCAGGTTTTCCGTGTTGATCCCGAGATCGGCAAGCGTTTTCCGAAGAAAGCGGCCGTGCATATCATCACCGACTTTTCCGATGAAAGCGGTGCTGCCGCCCAGCCTGCCGACTGCTGCCAGCACATTGGCCGGCGCGCCGCCGGGGTTCTGTTCGAACAGGTTCTGGCCCGCTTCGCTTTTTCCGCATGGAGTAAAATCAATCAACAATTCGCCAAGAGCAGTAATATCGATCATAATATTTCCTTTCCTGTATGGATTAAAATGAGATTACAGCAATGCTTTTTAAAAGTATATCACAGGGGGGCTGTCTGATAAAGAGTACAGCGGTTTTTCTTATTGCGTGGCCTGTGGAATACGAATATAATGGATGTATGAAATTCAAACTTCACTCCGAATACAAACCGACCGGGGATCAGCCGCAGGCGATCGGGAAGCTGGCAGCCGGTTTTCTTGAAGGAAACCAGTGTCAGACGCTGCTGGGATCTACCGGTTCCGGCAAAACTTTTACGATGGCCAATGTAATAGAGAGGCTGCAGAAGCCCACATTGGTCATTGCTCACAATAAGACGCTGGCAGCGCAGCTGTATTCTGAGTTTAAAGAGTTTTTTCCCGAAAACGCAGTAGAGTATTTTGTTTCCTATTACGACTATTATCAGCCGGAAGCCTATGTGCCTTCGTCCGATACATATATTGCCAAAGATTCTTCCCGCAACGAAGAGATAGACAAACTGAGACTTTCGGCTACTTCTTCTCTGATCGAGCGGAAGGATGTGATCGTTGTCTCAAGTGTATCCTGTATTTACGGACTTGGCAGCCCGAAAGATTACGAGAGGATGATCATTCCTCTGCGGCCCGGTATGATAAAGGACCGGGATGAAGTGATCCGCGAGCTGATCGATATCCAGTATGAACGCAACGAGATCGATTTTCATCGAGGAACTTTCCGGGTGCATGGCGATGTACTGGAAATCGTGCCGGCAGGGGAAAGCGAGACGGCTGTACGTGTGGAGTTTTTCGGAGATGAGATCGACCGCATCACACAGTTCGATCTTCTGACCGGTGCAAAGAAGGCTGATCTCAGTTTCGTGCATATAGATCCTGCGTCTCACTATGTCATGCCTGCGGAGACGATCCGCCGGGCTACGAAAGCAATAGAAGAGGAACTGGAAGAGAGGATCCGGTATTTCAAACACGAAGACAAACTGCTGGAAGCCCAGCGTATTGAGGAGCGGACGAATTTTGATATCGAGATGCTCCGTGAGACCGGAGTCTGTGCAGGCGTGGAAAACTATTCCCGCCATCTATCAGGCCTGCAGCCGGGACAGCCGCCGTATACACTGATGGATTTCTACCCGGATGATTTTCTTATCATAATCGATGAGTCTCATAAGACGATCCCGCAGATCGGCGCCATGTACGCCGGAGACCGCTCGCGTAAGACCACACTGGTCGACTACGGGTTCCGGCTTCCATCGGCACTGGACAACCGTCCGCTGTCTTTCGGAGAATTTGAGGAGCGCATCGATCAGATCCTGTTTGTATCGGCCACTCCGGGTGAATATGAGGCTGAGCATGAACTGCTGAGGGCAGAACAGATCATCCGTCCTACCGGCCTGCTGGATCCGAAAGTCGAGGTGCGGCCGGTCGAGGGACAGATCGATGATCTGATCGGCGAGATACATAAAGAGACAGAGGGCGGCCACAAGATCCTGGTAACGACACTGACCAAGCGGATGGCGGAAGATCTGACGGCATACATGAGAGAAGCCGGGATCCGCGTGAATTATATGCATTCGGATATCGATGCACTGGAGCGGGCAAAGATCATCCGGGATATGCGGCTGGATGTATTCGATGTGCTCGTCGGGATCAATCTGCTGCGTGAGGGTCTCGATATCCCCGAGATCACGCTGGTCGCCATTCTGGATGCGAACAAAGAAGGATTCCTCCGTTCCGAGGTGTCTCTGATCCAGACGATCGGCCGGGCGGCCCGGAATTCCGAGGGACATGTCATCATGTATGCAGATACCGTCACGGATTCCATGCGGAATGCCATGCAGGAAACGGCACGGCGCAGAAAGCTGCAGGAGGCATACAATAAGGAGCACGGTATTACACCGAAAACAATTCAGAAAGCAGTGCGCGATCTGATCAGCACGGCGCGCGAGGTGGCAAAGGAAGAAGAGCGGTTCGAAAAGGATCCGGAGTCCATGAACCGCGAAGAGCTGGAGAAACTGATCGGCAAGGTCGAGAAACAGATGAAGGCAGCGGCGGCGGAACTCAATTTCGAGATGGCCGCAGAGCTGCGTGACAGAATGATCGAGCTGAAGAAGAACCTGTTGGAGATCGAAAAAGGATAAGAGAGGAGAACAGCGTGAAACGGATTTTATTTGCGGCATCGGAGTGTGTACCTTTTGTCAAGACAGGCGGACTGGCAGACGTTGTCGGATCGCTTCCGAAATGCTATCAGAAGGAGTACTTTGACTGTCGGGTCATTCTGCCGAAGTACAAGGTGATCCCGGATAAATATACGTCTCAGATGCAGTACATCACCAATTTTTATATGGATCTGAACTGGCGGCAGCAGTATGTCGGTATCTTCCGTCTGGAATGGGAAGGCGTGACATATTACTTCATCGATAATGAAGAGCATTTTTCAGGGGATCAGATCTACGGAGGAATGCCCTGGGATCTTGAAAAGTTCGCGTTCTTTTCCAAAGCGGTTCTTTCCGTGCTGCCTCTGCTCGATTTCCATCCGGATGTGATCCACTGCCATGACTGGCAGACGGGTCTTGTGCCGGTCTATCTGCACGAGCGGTTCCAGGGGAATGAGTTTTTCCATGGCATCAAGTCTGTCATGACGATCCACAATCTGAAATTCCAGGGTATCTGGGATGCGGAGACGATCAAGAATATTTCGGGACTTTCCGATTACTATTTCACCTCCGATAAACTGGAGTTCAATAAAGACGCCAGCTATCTGAAGGGCGGCCTGGTGTTTGCCGATGCGATCACGACCGTCAGCAAGACGTATGCTGAAGAGATCAAAACACCGTTTTACGGTGAAGGACTGGACGGTCTGCTGCGTGCGAGAACGCATGATCTGCGGGGTATTGTGAACGGGATCGATTATGAAGAATA
>CACZSZ010000155.1 GCA_902783945.1 uncultured Lachnospiraceae bacterium | reverse complement strand
TGGGCTGGTTTGATGAACAGATCCGTCTGAGAAAATTGAATGATGACCAGGTTTTTGCGGAAGCGCTGCAGGATGCCGCAGGTGTCGTGCTCGGCAAAAAACAGAACACTTTCCGTGATGACCGCGTGCTGACAGGGAATGCTCTTGAGAAGATCATGAGGTATTACCGGCTGCATTATGAAGAGGCACCGGAAACTGTCGACACACTGGAAGGACAGCTGGAGCACAGTCTGCATCCGCAGGGTATGATGTTCAGAAAAGTCAGGCTCGAAGACGACTGGTACAGGCGGGCTGTGGGAGCGTATCTGGGCTTTCGTGCTGAGGATAATTCACCGCTGGCGCTGATCCCGTCCGGACTTGTCGGATACCGGTGTTATGATCCGGCTGCAGGAGAGTCCTGGAATGTAAAAGCCGGAACGCGAGACCAGATCAAAAGGGAAGCGTATTGTTTTTACCGCCCTCTGCCCCAGAAAAAGATCAGCATCCCGACGCTCGTGCGGTATATATTGGGCAGTTTGTATGTGTCGGATTTTCTGCTCATTGCAGCCGTAACACTGGTGGTGACGCTTATAGGCTTTCTGACGCCCAAACTGGTTAATCTTCTGTACGGACCGGTACTGGACAGGAAGAATGTGTCTGTACTGGCAGCTATGGCTGTATTCATGATCTGCGCCGGGGTGAGCAAGCTTGTGATCACCACTGCCAGGGATCTGATCAGCGCCTGTGTGGAAACGCGGGTGCAGCTGAATGTGGAATCGGCTGCCATGATGCGTGTTTTATCGCTGCCTCCGGATTTTTTCCGGGATTACAGTTCGGGTGAATTGTCTTCCCGGATACAGTCGATCAATACACTCTGTTCAGCACTTGTCAATGCCGTATTGACGACCGGCCTGACATCACTGATCTCGCTGCTGTATGTCACACAGATTTTCCGGTATACGCCGGTACTTGTCGTTCCTTCACTGGCTATTATACTTTCAACGGTTGTATTATCTGTGCTGACCATGCTGCTTGAGATGAAAAGACAGAAGCTGAGCATGGAAGAGACCGCGAAGACGACAGGAATTTCATTTGCCCTGATCAACGGCATCCAGAAGATCCGCCTGGCCGGCGCTGAGAAGAGAACATTTGCCAAATGGGCGAAACAGTATAATCAGTCTGCGGAATTGCTGTACAATCCTCCGATGTTCCTGAAGGTCAGCAGTGTGATCAACCAGGGAATACAGCTGATAGGTACGATCGTCCTCTATGCGGTCGCTCTTTCCGGTGCGGTTGCAATGAATGACTACATGTCGTTTAATTCTGCATACGGTATGGTTATGGGGGCATTTACTTCGCTGATGTCCATAGCTATGGTTTTTGCACGGATCAAGCCTGTACTGAACATGGCGCAGCCAATACTGGACACGCAGCCTGAGACCAGCGAAAAAAAGAAAGCCGTGACATCTCTCAAAGGGAATATTGAGATGGATTCGGTTACATTCCGCTATGAGCAGAATGGTCCGAAGATCATCGATAACCTGTCACTGAAGATCAGAGCCGGCGAATATGTTGCTGTTGTGGGTCCTTCGGGATGCGGCAAATCCACTCTGATCCGCCTTCTTCTGGGATTCGAAAAACCGGAGAGAGGGAGCGTGTTTTATGATGGAAGAAACATTGATCAGCTTGACTTGAAATCTCTGCGTCGGCGGATTGGCACAGTGATGCAGAACAGCGGGCTTTTTAACGAGAGTATTTATGCCAATATCGCACTTTCGGCAAATTCACTCACGCTGGATGAAGCGTGGGAAGCAGCGGAAACAGCCTGTATCGCAGATGATATCCGTGCCATGCCGATGGGGATGCATACCATGATCTCGGAAGGGCAGGGCGGCATTTCCGGAGGTCAGAAACAGAGACTGATGATCGCCAGAGCGGTTGCGTCAAAGCCCTCGATCCTGATTTTTGATGAGGCCACTTCCGCGCTGGATAACATAACGCAGAAAAGAGTAACAGAGGCTCTCGATAATCTGAAATGCACGAGAGTGGTTATCGCACACAGACTCTCCACAATCCGCAGCTGCAGCCGTATCCTGTATCTGGGAGAGGGACGTGTGCTCGAAGAAGGTACGTATGAAGAACTGATGGAAAAGAAGGGACTTTTTGCGAGTATGGTCGCAAGACAGCAGCTGTAACAGACAAGGTGTGCAATGAAACAGTGTATACCGACCTGATGTAAAACAGGGAGTAAAAAATGATACGCAAAGAACCGTTTGAAAAAGTGTATGAGATGTATTTTTCTTCGATCTACAACTATGTGTATGCGCAGGTCCTGCATAAAGAGCAGGCGGAAGATCTTGTGAGTGAAACATTTATCAAAGCGATGACACATTACGACTCTTATGATCCTTCCAAAGCTTCAGTCCGGACCTGGCTCACCAGGATCGCAAAAAATACGATCATCGACGAATTCAGGAAGACAGGCGGCAAGGGGACAGTATCACTGGATGCGGAAGAGACATATATTGAGCCGTCCTGTGAGGATGAGTATGATGTCTTTAAAGAAGACACGGAGAGGATTGTCTATGAGATCCTGCAGAGAGTGTCTCCTGAGGAGAGGGAGCTTCTCGGCATGATATATTTCGAGAAGATGAAAAATGAAGAAATCGGTGCTGTTCTGGGGATCAGCGCAAAAGCTGTCAGTGCGCGGCATCACAGGCTTCTCGAGCGGTGCAAGGTGTTTGAAAGCCTCCTGGATGAGTTCTGATCCTCTCTGCGCAGACGCTGCATATCATACACTTCTTATGATGCAGACAGCAAAAGCCGGTGTCTGCAGACACCGGCGGTATTTTCGGATTACGGATATTGCTTTGTCAGTGCTGCTTCGGATCTTCCGGATCTGCTGCTTTTGAAGGCAGACCCTGGGCAGCATTGACAAACGCGGACTCCTCATCAGAAAGTGCTTTAAAGGGGAAAGGAATCGTTTTGCTGGATTGTTTTTCTGAAAACAACTGATCCGCCAGACGGGACTGCAGATCGGTATACTGTGAAAAATCAGCCCGGTGAAGAAGAAATTCTAATTTATTCATAATCAACCTCCAATCGTTTGTGCTGTAAACTGTTTTTGTTGTTATTCAGTACTATATACGATATATAGATAGATTATCTACAGTAATCCGGAAAAAAAATGAAAAAAATTAAAAAAAAATGAAAACTGGATTCATTTGCAATTGAAGCGTATCCTATCCTAAAAATAGTGTATAATGATGCTAGCTTTGTATACAGGATGAGCGTATGAAAACAGCGATTGTTACAGATACAAATAGCGGTATGTCCGTGAGCGAGGGCAGACAAAGAGGTATTTTTGTACTGCCCATGCCGGTTATTATTGACGGCAAAACATATCTGGAAGGTGAAAACGTCTCCTATTCCGAGGTCTTCCGGGCTATGGCAGAAAACAAGAATGTTTCTACGTCACAGCCTTCACCCGGCGATGTGCATGATCTCTGGAAGGAGATCCTCGCACAGGGGTATGATGAGATCGTCTATATACCTATGTCAAGCGGACTCAGCAGCTCATATCATACAGCGGCCTGCCTCGCAGAGGATTTCGGCGGCAATGTCAAAGTTGTGGATAATCACCGCATATCTCTGACATTATATGAATCCATCCTTGACGCCAAGGAAATGGCGGATCTGGGTGATGATGCGGAGAGTATCAAGAAAAAGCTCGAAGAGAAGGCGTTTGATGCCACAATATACATTACCGTCGATTCCATTGAGCATCTGAAAAAGAGCGGCAGAGTTACGGCTGCAGGAGCAGCACTGGCCATGTTTTTAAAAATACGTCCTGTCCTGACGATACAGGGAGAGCGTCTTGACGCATTTGCCAAAGTACGCGGGATTCTGGCGGCGGAACGACGTATGCTGGAGGCTACAAGGCGTGATCTGCAGGAAAGGTTTGCCAATCGTCCGAAGAATAAAATTCTTGTTGGTGCTGCAGGGACGCTGGTATCCGAAGAAGATATCAGGCGCTGGAGTGAAAAGATAAAAGCAGCATTCCCCGGCTATCCGTTCCTTTATCATCCGCTGTCCTGCAGTATCGCCTGTCACACCGGACCCAACGCGATCGGAGCAGGCTTTGTCTGTATGAACCGTAATAACATCTGATGGATCAGTGAGATTAAATGCTCATTTTAAGAAATGAAACAGCAGAAATGCTTATTTAAACAGAAAAAAAGCAATAAAGAAGAAAAAGCAGAAGGAGGAAGTGACCAATGGACAACATCAGAAGGCCGGATGAAATGATCCGGATCACAACGGAAGAACTTGCACAGGCATACATTGATGAACAGGTCGCGCTGATCCGGGAACAGGTAGGCAGCAAAAAGGTACTGCTGGCTTTGTCCGGGGGCGTGGATTCCTCGGTTGTTGCCGCACTGTTGATCAAAGCGGTCGGACAGCAGCTGGTCTGTGTTCATGTCAATCATGGTCTGCTGCGGAAAGGCGAGCCGGAGCAGGTCATCCAGGTATTCCGGGACGAGATGAATGCCAATCTCATTTATGTGGATGCAACGGACAGGTTCCTTGATAAACTTGCCGGCGTGGAAGATCCCGAGACCAAGCGGCATATTATAGGCAATGAGTTTATTGATGTGTTTGCTGAGGAAGCCCGTAAGCTGGATGGCATCGAGTTTCTGGCACAGGGGACGATCTGGCCGGATATTCTGGAGAGTGAAGCGGGGATCAAAGCGCATCACAATGCCGGCGGTCTTCCCGAAGATATGCATTTTGAACTTGTCGAACCGGTACGTATTCTTTTTAAAGATGAGGTCCGTGTGGTCGGCAAAGTCCTGGGACTGCCGGACAACATGGTCTACCGTCAGCCTTTCCCCGGTCCCGGGCTCGGTGTCCGGTGTCCGGGTGCGATCACCAGAGACCGCCTGGAAGCAGTCCGCGAATCCGACGCCATACTGCGCGAAGAATTTGCAAAGAACGGTCTGGAAGGAAAAGTCTGGCAGTACTTCACCGTGGTTCCGGATTTCAAGTCCACTGGCATCCGGGACGGAAAGCGTTCCTTTGACTGGCCCTGCATCATCCGCGCGATCAATACGACGGACGTCATGGAAGTCACTGTGGAGCATCTGCCTGCGGAACTGATCGATCATCTTGTGAAGCGTATCACGACAGAGGTT